>NZ_RZSL01000470.1:0-4927 GCF_003997355.1 Mesorhizobium sp. M1E.F.Ca.ET.041.01.1.1
ACGAACTCTTCTTTCTGGCTCATCACGCTTCTGGCCTCGAATGGCATCCCGAACCCCCTCGCGCAAAACGCGCAAAACTGTTCGCGATGTCTTCGCACACCTGTTCGCGATGTCCCCGGTCCAAACACCCTTGTGGGAGAAGGTGTCGCCGAAGGCGACGGATGAGGGGTGTTGGAAGAAATGAGGCTTCGAAAAATTAAACGTTTTGAGGCGTTTATATCTTCAGCGCAGGTGATCCGTCCAACACCCCTCATCCGGCCGAGCTTCGCTCGGCCACCTTCTCCCACAAGGGGAGAAGGAGAGGCGCTAAGCCCGCCCGATCATCACATGCGTGGCATCGGCCGTCGCGACCTGGCTGGTGCAGCGGTAGCCAAGCTTCAGCATGTCGAGGCCGGCGAAAAGATGCTCGCCGGAGCCGAGCAGCATCGGCGAGATCGCCAGATGCATCTCGTCGATCAGGCTTTCCTTCAGATATTGCCGGACGGTCGAAACGCCACCGCCGACCCGCACGTCCTTGCCGTTGGCCGCCGCCTTCGCCTGCTCGAGCGCTGAATGGATGCCGTCGGTGACGAAGTAAAACGTCGTGCCGCCTTCCATGACGATCGGCGCTCGCTTGTGGTGGGTGAGCACGAAGACCGGCACGTGATAGGGCGGATTGTCGCCCCACCAGCCTTTCCAGCTCTCGTCCGGCCATTCGCCGCGGATCGGCCCGAACATGTTGCGGCCGAGGATCCAGGCGCCGACATTCTCGAAGCTGCGCACGGTGAAGCTGTCATCGATGTCGGTGGTGCCGCCGTCCTTGCCGACCATCTGGTGGAAACTGCGGGTGCCTATCATCCATTTATGGAGGGCTTCGCCTCCGACGCCGAGCGGGTTTTCGAGAGTTTGGTCGGGACCGGCGCCGTAACCATCGAGTGACAAGGTGAAAGCGTTGACACGCAGCTTGGACATCATTGCCTCCTAAAAACCGGTTGTAATTTGCAAGCAGTTGTGGAGTAACTTAACTGATTTCGAAATGCAAGCGGTATTTTTCTGGGCGCGCAAATCGTCCCGCCCGAGTGGGCGTCCCGATCATGCGGCAGGACTTGGAAGGCGATTGGGAAGGGAACTCAGCCCTTCAGCATCTCCGCCACGGTCGGCGCGAAATAGGTGAGGATTCCGTCGCAACCGGCGCGCTTTAGAGCGAGAAGCGATTCCAGCATCGCCTTTTCGCCATCGATCCAGCCGTTGGCGCTGGCCGCCTTGATCATCGAATATTCGCCCGACACCTGATAGGCGAAGGTCGGCATCTGGAGCTCGTCCTTCAGCCGGCGGATGATGTCGAGATAGGGCAGCCCCGGCTTCACCATCAGCATGTCGGCGCCTTCGGCGAGATCCTGCTCGGCCTCGCGCACCGCCTCGTCGGAATTGGCGTGGTCGATATAGTAGGTCTTCTTGTCGCCCTTGAGCAGACCGGCGGTGCCGACCGCCTCGCGATAGGGACCGTAGAAGGCGGAGGCGAATTTCGTCGCGTAGGACATGATCGCCACGTCCTGGAAGCCGTTTGCATCGAGCGCGTCACGGATGGCGCCGATGCGGCCATCCATCATGTCGGACGGCGCGATGATGTCGGCGCCGGCGGCCGCCTGGATGACCGCCGCGGCGGCGACCTGTTCCACCGTTTCGTCGTTGACGATGATGCCGTCACGCAGAATGCCGTCATGGCCATGGCTGGTGAACGGGTCGAGCGCCGCGTCGGTGATGATGCCGATCTCCGGCACCGCCTGCTTGATCGCGCGCGTGGCGCGGTTGATGACGTTTTCGGGGTCGAGGATGTGCGAGCCCGTCTGGTCGCGCAGCGCAAGCTCGACATTTGGGAAAGTGGCGATCGCAGGGATGCCGAGCTTTGCGGCGCGCTCCGCTTCCTTCACCGCGAGATCGATGGTCAGGCGATAGACGTCCGGCATGGCGGCGATCGGCTCGCGCGTGTTCTTGCCGTCGATCACGAAGATCGGCCAGATCAGGTCGTTCACCGAGAGCTGGTTCTCCTGCACCAGACGGCGCGACCAGTCGGCCTTGCGCATGCGCCTGAGCCGCCGGCTGCCGGTGATCTCGTCGACGTTGCGTGCGCCGGCAGGCTTTGCGGGGGTGAATCTGTTCATCGCCAAATCTCTCTTGTCGACCCGGCTTTTACCACGCGCCCCTGCCGCTGACCAATGCGACACGATTGTGCCAAGGACCGAAGCTCGGGTTCCTCGCCCCCGCAAAGCGGGGGAGAGGTGGCCGCGAAGCGGCCGGAGAGGGGCCTTCGTAGGGCGCTCCCCCTCTCCTCGGCTTCGCCGAGCCACCTCTCCCACTTTCGTGGGGGCGAGGAAACTGTGCATCACGGCTGCCCATTCCCCGACAAAATCTGCGCCGCGCCCTTTATCGCCACGCGAAACGCCTCGTCGAAGCTGACGCCGCGCACCTGCCATCGATACGTCTTACCGCGATCTGACAGCCGCCAGTCGGCGATCCAGCCGAGTTCCTTGTCGCTCCATACGATGCTCCCGGCGAGCGCCTGGACTGCTCCCGCTTTTTTCGCGAGCCGGTCGAGTCTTGCCATGTCGGCATTGCGCAACGCCTTGTCGTCGAGCCCGGCAAGCTGCCCGGATTTCGGAAAACTGGCATGCATCAGCAATGGCGCCGTGGCGTTGACGAAGGATTCGCGCATGGCCCCGCCGCGACCCTCGTCGGCCGTCAGCACGAAATGCTTCATGCCTTGTTCGGTCGTGAGGAAAACGGCGATCAGCGGCCGCTCGCCGCGCCACGGCCTGCTGCCGAGCTGCGCCAGGAGCTTGTCGACCACCGCGGGCTTGTAGAGGCAGGTAAGGTCGTGCGGCCGGTCATGCGTGCCTTGCTCGTCATGGATGGGAATGCCTTCCAGCCGGTCGTGGTAGCGGAAGGATTGGACGAAGTCGGCTGCCTTGTCGCGCAGCGCCAGCATCTCCGCCTTCTGCGTCAGCCGCTGGTCGCCGGACACCCTGACCAGCACCTTGTCCAGGCAATCCTTGAAGCCGATCTCGCGGTTCGGCTCGCCGGTGCCGGTGACGATCGTCTGCGCCTGGTAGAGTTCGTCCGCCGTCGCGGCGTCGGCGGGGCAAGACATCAGGCAAATGGCGATCAGGCCGATCGCCGTCGCCGCTGGGTGAGAAAATCCGGGCATGTCTTGTCGTCCGGTTCAGGATGGCCATTTCTAGCACCGGGCGCGGACGACGGCCAAGACGATTGCCGGCTAACCGGGGAGTGGAGTGAGGCATGATCTTCATCTGGTTCATCTACGCTGCCTGGATGCTGCTGATTGTCTATCTGACCGTTCAGGCGATTGGCGTGAAACGGGATACCGAGCCGCATCTGCTGCAGAGTTTCGGACTGATGTTTGCCATGATCGCGGCCTTCCTGCTGCCGCGCGTCCAATTGTTCGCCTTCGTCAACTTCGCGCCCGTCAACGCCGTCCTGAGCAGCGTCGGTGTCGTCCTGGCCGTCGCCGGCATGTTTCTGTTGGTCTGGGCGCGGCAAACCCTCGGTCGCAACTGGAGCCAGACCATCTCGGCCAAGCAGGACCACGAACTGGTGACGTCCGGCCCATACCGCCGCCTGCGCCATCCCATGTACACAGGCGGCCTGCTCGCATGCATCGGCTCGGCGATCGTGGTGGGCGGCCCTTTCGTCTTTCTGCTCCTCCTCTTGGGGGCGATCTTCATCTGGCGCGTTGGCGCCGAGGACCGGCTTCTGGCGCGGCAGTTTCCCGATGAATTCCCCGGCTATGCGCGCCGCACGAACGCGCTCATCCCGTTCGTCTGGTAGCGCGCTCGCCACGAGAAACGCGTCCGGCCCGGGCTCTCGACAATTGACGTTCGCCCGGTCGCCGCTTAGCAGTTCTCCTCCCGCAGGCGCGGGGGAGGATTCTCTCACGATGGATTTTGGCGGAGGCGACGAAATTCGCTTCGAGCGTTTGGGCAAGGCGGGCGTCGTCACGCTGACGCGGCCGCAGGCGCTCAATGCCGTCACCCACCGCATGGTGAAGGCGCTCGGCAAGGCGCTCGATGCCTGGGAGGGCGATGCCGGCGTGAGCCTCGTCGTCGTCAAGGCCGAGGGCAGGGCGTTCTCCGCCGGCGGCGACATCCTGCACATCTACGAGGCCGGCCGCGCCGGCAAGCCGCCCGTCGACTTCTTCGCCGACGAATACCGGCTCAACGCCCGCATCGCGCGCTTCAGGAAACCCTATGTAGCGCTGATCGACGGCATCGTCATGGGCGGCGGCGTCGGCATCTCCTTCCACGGCTCGCATCGCGTGCTGACCGAGAACGCGCAGTTCGCCATGCCCGAGGTCGGCATCGGCTTCTTCCCCGACGTCGGCGCCAGCCATCTGTTGCCGGATCTCGGCGGCAGTTTCGGCATGTATCTGGGGCTGACGGGAAATCGCATCCGCTATGGCGATGCACTGTGGTCGGGCCTCGCCACCCACACCATCAAGGCCGAGGACCAGGCAGGCTTGCTCGACGAGTTGGCCGTATCAGGCGATCCGGGTGAGGAATTGCGCGGCTTCTTCAGTCCGGCGAAGCGGGAGACCGAGCGGCAGGATCTGGAAGCCATCGCGCGCCATTTCTCGCAAGCCTCGCTCGCCGGCATCATCGCCAGCCTCGAGGAGGCTGCCGCCACCGATGCTTTCGCGGCAAAGACCCTGGCGACGATCAAGGCGCGCTCGCCGACCAGCCTCAACGTCGCCTGGCGCGAGATCAGCGCCGGACTGACGCTGTCGATGGACGAGTGCATGAAGATGGAGTTCCGCATCCTCAACCGCATGCTGGCTGGCCATGACTTTTACGAAGGCATCCGCGCCGCCATCATCGACAAGGGCTCGAAGCCTGAGTGGCGGCCCGCCGACCTCTGCGCGGAGAGCCCCGCC
>NZ_RZSL01000471.1:0-4919 GCF_003997355.1 Mesorhizobium sp. M1E.F.Ca.ET.041.01.1.1
GTGTCCTACGCGACTTTAGCCAAGGTGATCGAGATCATCTCGGCGGCCGATTCCTCGATCGGCCAGATCGCGCAGAACCACCTCGGCGTCGTCGCCGCCATCCGCACCGTTTCCGACAAGGATCAACAGGCGCTGCTGTTCGCCGAGGTGCTGAAGGGCACCCGCTTCGGGAACGCCTTCTCCGAATTCGGCTCCAAGCGCGCGGCCGATTTCGAGACCCGGTTCACCGACGCCGGCGATCATGTGATCGTCAACGGGCAGAAATTCTATTCGTCGGGCGCGCTGCTGGCGCATCTGGTGCCGATCGTGGCGCTCGACGATGAGGGGCGCGCCTGGTACGCCATCGCCGACCGTGCCGCGCCGGGCCTTACCGTGATCGACGACTGGTCGAGCTTCGGCCAGCGCACGACGCTGTCGGGCACGGTGATCATCGACAATGTGAAGGTGCCGAAGACGCATCTGGTGCCCGGCTACAAAGGCTACGACAAGCCGACCGCCGACGGCGCTATCTTCCAGATCATCCAGGTGGCGGTCGACACCGGCATCGCGCAGGCGGCGATCGACGAGACGGTCCACTTCGTCAGGACCAAGAGCCGCGCCTGGATCGACAGCGGCGTCGACAATGCTTGGGACGATCCCTATACGGTCCAGGCGATTGGCGATCTGACGTTGCGCCTGCACGCCGCGCAGGCGCTGCTGGAAAAGGCCGGCCATGCGATCGACCGGGCCGTTGCCGAGCCGACCGCCGAGACGGTTGCATATGCCCAGATCGTCACCGCGGAATCGAAAATCCTGTCGACCGAGATCGCCATCGCCGCCACGAACAAGCTCTTCGAGCTGGCGGGCACGCGCTCGACGCTTGCCGAGCACAATCTCGACCGGCATTGGCGCAATGCCCGCACCCATACGCTGCACGATCCGGTACGCTGGAAATACGCGATCCTCGGCAAATATTTTCTCAACGGCGAGAATCCGCCGCTGCACGCCTGGAGCTGATCAGGCCGTTCCGTCGAGGCCGGTCGGCGTCGACCAAGTTTCGCCAAGCGGCGGCCCGGCCGGGCCGCCTACTTCTCAATCCAGGAGCCACCCCGGGAGATCCGTTCCATGGCAAATCCAGCAATCGTCGGTTTTTCCGGCAACATCACCCGCCCGTCGAAGACACGCACCTTCGTCGACCTCATCGTGCGGGACATCGCCATCCGCCACGGCCTCTCTTCCAAAACCTATGACATCGATGACGTCGGTCCGTCGCTGGGCGCCGCCAAATGGGCGCGCGACCCGACGCGCGGGCCCAGGAGATACTTTCAAACGTCATCGCCGCAGATGTGCTCGTCGTCGGCTCGCCGACCTACAAGGGCAGCTATACCGGGCTGTTCAAGCACTTCTTCGACCTGGTCGATCCGTCGGCGTTGAGAGGCAAGCCAGTGCTTCTCACCGCTAGCGGAGGCGGCGAGCGCCATGCCTTGATCGTCGAGCATCAGCTCAGGCCGCTGTTCGGCTTCTTCGAGGCTTTCGCGCTGCCCACAGCCGTCTACGCGACCGACAAGGATTTCACCGATGGGGTGCTGCGCTCCGAACTGATCCTGAAACGGGCGGCGCAGGCCGTTAGCGAAGCTGGACTTCTGCTCTGGGGTAAACGAGGTGTTCGCTTGGCCGCCGAGTGAATAAAGTCGCTGATCTAGCGGCATCGCCCGGCTCGCCATCCTGCGTCTTTAAAAGCAATCACTCAGGGTTAAGATGTGGGTTGTTGAAAGCCCCCGCCAATGTTCATGTTGCGCGCAGAGAGGTTTGGGCCCTTGCTGTCCGGAGTATTTGGTTACGATTCGATCGGTCGCCTGACCGGCCGCAGGTCCATGACGTGGAAAATCAGTGCTTTCGATCTCGCCGGTTGACCCGTCGGAAGGCGCTTCGTTCAAGCAGATATTGAGGAGCGCATCGCGCTCCGCCAGGCCCGATCGAGGCAAGCCCATCAGGACATTTACAACCTCCAAACCAGACTTCCGGGGCGTACTCAGCCCAGCAATCTACAGCGCCGACACGTCTGAACCTGCGGATGCCCCACGAGCTTTCCGAACGTGGATGATCGTTGGGCGAGGCTTTCCCAATCTTCCGCGCCCCCTTGAACACCCATGGGCGGGACAGCACATTGTGCGACGGTCGGCGGGCAATGCGCACGGTTCTGCGCAAAATGAGTAGGAGAGACGGATGCACGCGGAGGAGTTCAGCAGCCCAGTTTTCGTGAGGCGGTCCACGTACATCGTTCAAGAGATTGCCAATCTTGCGGACGCTATCGACTTCCTCAATGACTGGCCCGAAGATCAGCAAGACCTAACTCACTTGGCTGCGCTTCGGGCGTGCCTAGATGCATGCGATGGGCAGAAACCCTTGAGCGCTGCACGCCACGCGTTTCTCGCCTTTGCCAAGCGCTGCGAGATTTTGGAAGATCCGATGTCCGCCATGAAGTGGATCGCAGCCTGCAAAAAGGTGCGCGCTTAGAAATTTCTTGAGCTGTTGTCAGATTCCCGTGGGCTGAGCGTGACATCATGAAACCTAGTCCGGAAGCAAGAGCTATTCTCATCCGTTGCAGGCCGCTTTCAGCGAGGAACAGGGCAAGGCACTCCTACGGATTGCCGGCGGTCCCGCTGCTGCGCGGGCGCCACGGCGGCTCCGGCTGATGAAAACAGGTGACCGCGAGTGGTATATCAGTTCACAATGCGAAGAGCATGGCGGTCCCCCGTCGCAAATGCCAGCTGCGCCGATCCTTATCCGGTGGTCGGAATCCAGGGTGCCCCGAGACGCGCCGTGATGGAGGAGGGCTGAGAGCGGCGGGCTGCACCTGAGGGCCGTGACATGGCTCTGTCGCAAACCTATCGGTAAGCGGAGCATGGCATGGAACGCTCCTCTGCCATGGAGGAGCACGTGATGTTCAAGGGCCGTCATTTCTACGAGTCGGTGATCCTCCTGTGCGTGCGCTGGTACTTGGCCTACAATCTGAGCCTGCGCGATCTAGAAGAGATGATGGCCGAACGCGGCTTGAAGGTCGACCACTCCACCGTGCATCGCTGGGTCGCTCACTTCTCGCCGCAGCTGCTGGAGCGCTTCAATCGGCGCAAGCGTGCGGTCGGCAGCAAGTGGCGCCGGAATAGCGGGAAAAAATGGGCGTTAGCATAAGCTCGTCGCTCCCGAGGTTGCCGCGCGGTCCGGCCGGACTGTGCGTCTGCGCGATGCATTCCTCGAGACGCTCCAGGCGGAATTTCGCAACACGAAGTTCATTCCCGGCTTCGAAACGTCGATGGCGTCCCTGAGGTGTGGTCGCCATGAGGTCGCGCTCCAGTTCGACAATGCGCCCACGCACCTGCCGCGCCTCGTCCTGACGCAACGCCTTGATCCACCCACGCCCGCGCATCAGTCTTTCCTGCCAGCACCCCGAAAGTCATGCCGAGTTATGCCGCCGAGACCCAAATTTGCGGCAAGCCGAAACACTCGAAATTTAACTTCCGCCAATGCGAGGAAGTCGAAACAGCCTGGCCAAGATAGTCAAGGAAACGGACACGATCCTGGGAGGCGGCTATCGTCTCGCCAATAAGGCTGAGCCCGAACCGGAAACCGGCCGGATCCATGTGCCAGGAGCGCGTCACGTCGCGAAACACCGACCGGGAGATGCGGGCGAGAAACCCGCGGCCGGTCGAATTCCTCTAAGATTGAATGCCCGCGAAAGTCTCAGGCGGTCTCCAAACTGGGCGAGCGGAAGACATGCTTGCGGCCGCCCTTGCGCATCGGCTGGCGGAATCTGTCGCAAACGCCTTTAAGGGTGAGGAAAGGGCGGCTTTCAGATACCTTCACGCGGCGATTGCCTCGACACGCCGGTGGTCCTGCGCGATCGTGTTGTTCAAGATTCCTGATCGTGATCGGGTTCAGCCAGCGCCTGGAACGATCCTGCAACCGATTTGCCGCGTCGCAGGAAGTGATCGCCCGCATCTCACGCAGCGGGCCATGACGTGAGTCTGGTGGGGTCTTCCAAGCGCCGATTTGGCCGGTTAGGGTGGTTTGCAGGGGCGCGAACAACCGGATGAACGAACGCAATGGTGCTGGAAAAACTGCGCGCTTGTTGGGGATTTAGCCCGACCGTCGATAGGAACGTCGCCCTGGTCGAAGGCTTCCTGAAGGGCAAGCGCTTCGCCGAGCTGGCGCAGGAACGTGGCTTGTCGATAACGAGGGTGCGCCAAATTATCGAGAGGGCCGATCGGCACGTGGGTGGCGGCATCGTGACCAAGGCTGAACCGTCCAAGGCCTCGCCTCGATCCGATTTCATGGTCGACTATCCGTATGTGTGGAAGCTGGCCGAGATGCACCGGCTCGGTAGCGTCACGCCGCATCATTTCTTTACGGAGTTGGAACGCGCGGGATCGCTGGAGCGGCTGGTTGACAAGATGAAGCGGTTGCCGGGGCGCACACCAACAACGACACGTGAGCTGGCCCGCCTGGTGTGGCAAAAGGAGCGGGGCGAGAGCCCATGGCCTGCAATGAAGCGATCAAGCATTGCGATCGCGCAACCAAGCTGCCCCGTCGACCATCCGGACCGTGGGCTTCAATGCCAGCTCACCTTGGAACCGGCCCTCCAGGAATTGGTTGAGCGCGCAGCCAATTCCGGCTGGACCGAGGACGAGATAGCTTGCACGCTCCTCGAGTTCGCCCGCGCGCGCCTCAAAGAGGTAGCTACCGAGCGGGGCAATCTGCCCACCCTAAGCAGCAACCGTGACGTACTAAGGTTGCCGAAGAGCAAGCCTCATACCGCCGGCCGGCAACGGAACCGCTAAAGAACGGGACCGACGATTGATCTACAGCGGAGTTATTGCCTCGTCCGACCCGGTGCAGGGGCGTAGACGCATGATGATGCCGTAGCTCACTTTGTTAGTTTC
>NZ_RZSL01000472.1:0-4916 GCF_003997355.1 Mesorhizobium sp. M1E.F.Ca.ET.041.01.1.1
CAACATCAACACCGATTTCACCAAGTTCCCGCGCGCCGTCTCGGTGCTTCCCGCCGGCGAGGCGGGAGCGGCGGCGCCTTTCGACAAGGCCGTGTTGCCGCATGACGAGCGGCATTTGCGCCGCCGGGCCATCGAGACGGCGGCCGGCGACAGGGTGCTGGTCGACCTGCCCGAGCCGGTGGCGCTGAACGATGGCGACCGGCTGGTGCTGGAGGACGGCCGTCAGCTCGAAATCGTCGCGGCGCCGGAAGAGGTCTACGACATCCGCGCCCGCGACGCCGTGCATCTGACCGAGCTCGCCTGGCACATCGGCAATCGCCATCTCGCTGCGGCGATCGAGGCGGACCGCATCCTGATCCTGCGCGACCATGTCATCAAGGCGATGCTGGAAGGGCTCGGTGCCACGGTGAGCGAGGTTTCGCTACCCTTCAGTCCGGTGCGCGGCGCCTATTCCGGACATGGCCACGACCATGGTCATGATCATCATGCGCATGATCATCATGGTCACGATCATCATGATCATCATGATCATGATCATTCGCATGACCATCATCACGACCACCATCACCATGACTGAGCCCGGCATAGCGCTGCTGCGCCTGATGGCCTGGCTGTCGCCGTCCTTCCCGGTCGGCGGCTTCTCCTACAGCCACGGTCTCGAAAGCGCGGTGCATGATGGGCTGGTCGCCAACCGCGGCGATCTTGCCGGCTGGCTGGAGACGCTGGTCGAGATGGGCTCTGGCTGGAACGATGCGGTGCTGTTTGCCGAAAGCTGGCGGCGCGCGCGCGACGGCGGCGATCTGGCGGAAATTGCCGCCCTGGCCGAGGCGCTTGCCGGCTCGCAGCAGCGGCACATGGAAACCATGCTGCAGGGCGCGGCCTTCCTCAAGGCGGCGTCCGCCTGGCCGTGTCCCGCGCTGGAGCGCCTGCCGAGCGACTGCGCCTATTGCGTGGCTGTCGGCGCGATCGCCGGCAGCCACGGCATCGGTCTCGCCGAGGCGCTGTCCGCCTTCCTGCAGGCCTTCTTCTCCAACCTCGTCCAGGCAGGGATCAGGCTCGGCGTCGTCGGTCAGGTCGACGCCGTCGCATTGTTAGCCGGCTTCGAATCTCTGGCTCTTGCAACGGCGTCGCGAGCGGCCAATTCCTCGCTCGACGATCTCGGCGGCGCAGCCTTCATGTCCGACATCGTGGCGATGAGGCACGAAACGCAGTATTCGAGGCTGTTCCGCTCATGACCGTCCTCGCTTTCGCCCTCTCCCTCGTCCTGCTCCTGATCACCACGTTGCATGTCTATTGGGGCATAGGCGGCATCTGGCCGGGAACGGACGCAAAATCCTGCGCCCATGCGGTTGTCGGTTTCCGCGGCGTCGACGAGATGCCGTCGCCTGTCGCGAGCTTTGCCGTCGCCGCTTGCCTGGCGCTCGCCACCCTGTGGCCGCTGGCGCTCGAAGGCGTCTTCGCCACGCCCTTTCCAAAGGAGGGGCTGGCAGCCACCGCGTTGCTCATCGGCCTCGTCTTCCTCGGCCGCGGCATTGCCGGTTTCACGCCCTGGTGGCGCCGGCTCACCCCGGAACAGCCCTTCGCGCGGCTCGACCAGCGCCTTTATTCGCCGCTCTGCCTGTCGATCGGGCTGGGCTTCGCAGTCCTTGCAATCTCGGAGTTCCCGGCATGACCCAACCCAACGGTCCCCTTCGCATCGGCATCGGCGGTCCTGTCGGTTCCGGCAAGACGACGCTCACCGAAAAGCTCTGCAAGGCGTTGCGCGATCAATTCTCGATCGCCGTCGTCACCAACGACATCTACACAAAGGAAGACGCCATGATGCTGGCGCGCCTGCAGGCGCTGCCGGAGGAGCGCATCGTCGGCGTCGAGACAGGCGGCTGCCCGCACACCGCCATCCGCGAGGACGCCTCGATCAACCTGCGGGCCATTGCCGAGCTGAACAGAAAATTTCCCGACCTCGACATCGTCTTCATCGAGTCCGGCGGCGACAATCTCGCGGCCACCTTCTCGCCGGACCTCGCCGATTTGACGCTTTATGTCATCTCGGTTTGCCAGGGCGAGGAGATCCCCAGGAAGGGCGGCCCGGCCATCACCCGCTCCGACTTCCTCGTCATCAACAAGAGCGATCTGGCACCCTATGTGAACGTCAACCTCGACGTGATGGAGACGGACGCCGCCCGCATGCGCGGCAAGCGCCCCTTCGGCTTCACCGACCTGTCGCGCGGCAAGGGTCTGCAGGCGGTGATCGACTTCATCGTCGAGCATGGCGGGCTGCACTCTGCGCGGCCTGCGGCTTGATCCGCCGGCCTGACCCACCAGTTTGCGGTTGCTGGTCGCCGCCATGCACGGCATGCTTCGGAAAACTGGAGGATTTTCGATGAGCATCGCCCGCCTGCAGAAGGAACCGCTGACCAACCTGCCTTATTACGAGGAACGGGTCGATCTCGCCGCCGCCTTTCGCTGGACGGCACGGCTCAACATGCATGAGGCGGTGGCCAATCATTTCTCGCTGTCCGTCAACGAGGACGGCACAAAATTCCTGATGAACCCCAACCAGGTGCATTTCTCGCGCATCAAGGCGAGCGACCTGCTTTTGATCGACGCCAACGATCCGGACACGCTGTCCGGCCCCAACGCGCCAGACCCCACGGCCTGGGGCCTGCATGGCGCCATCCACCGCAACGTGCCGCATGCGCGCTGCGCCATGCATGTGCATTCTATCCATGCAACGGTTCTCGCCTCGCTGGCCGACTCGACCTTGCCGCCGATCGACCAGAACTCGGCCATGTTCTTCAACCGCCATGTCGTCGACGCCCACTATGGCGGGCTGGCCTTCGAGGAGGAGGGCGAACGCTGCTCCAAGCTGCTCGTCGATCCCAAGGTCAAGGTGATGGTCATGGGCAATCACGGCGTGATGGTCATCGGCGATAGTGTCGCCGACACCTTCAACCGCATGTTCTATTTCGAGCGTGCCGCCGAGACCTACATCAAGGCGCTGTGGACCGGCCGGCCGCTGCGCACGCTCTCCGACGAAATCGCTGAAAAGACGGCGCGCGAGGTGGACGACTATCCCGGCCAGGCCGAGCGCCATCTTTCCGAACTGAAGGCGATCCTCGACGAGGAAGAGCCGGTCTACCGGAACTGAAGCTTCTTCCTTCTCCCCCGGTCACGCCACGCAATGCACACATCTTCTGTGACTGGCGTGACTGATAAGGCCGAGGCTTGATTGCCACGTGGTTCCCCCAATCCGTCGCTGCTTCGCAGCGCCACCTTTCCCCCCTCCGGAGGGAAAGGAAGGGAGCGTTGCTGGACGAGCGTTGACGGCAAAAAGCTTGGCGCCTTTCCTCTACCCCGTCGATCTGGGGAGAGGTGGCTCGGCGTGGCCGAGACGGAGTGGGGGTCGACCAGCGCTACTAGACAATGCATGCGCCAAGCTGCCATGCATGCTATAGCCAAAGATCAGTCGCAACGCGGATGAGGGGCAGCGCCTACTTTGGCGATTTTCTCAAAGCCCCAATTGCGCCCGCAATTCATCCGCGCTGTTGATCACGATGGCGCCGGGCGGTCCTTCCATCGGCGCCTCAGGCCAGAAGATCGTCTTCATGCCAGCCGCCAGCCCGGCCATGGCGCCGGTCTGGCTGTCGTCGATCGCGACCGCATCGGCCGGATCGACGCCGGCGAGATAAGCGGCGCGCAGGAAGGGTTCCGCATGCGGCTTGCCTTGGCGCACGTCATTGCGGCTCACTGTGTGCATGCCGGGATAGACAAGCCCCACCGCGCCGAGATTGGCGTCGACGATCAGCCGGTCGGAATTGGACACCACCGCCTGCTCGACGCCCAGCGCCCGCAATTGGTTGAACACCTCGATCGCGCCGGGGCGCGGCTTCAGCGTCTCGGCCATCGGCAGATAGTGGTCGTATTTGCGCACGATCCAGTCGTCGAAGGGCAGGTCGAGCCCGAACTGGTCGCGCAGCATCTCGTAGACCGGCCACGCCGCGACGCCGAGCACCCGCTCGTGCAAATTGGTCGGCGGCGCTATGCCGACGCTTCGCAGCGCAGCCACCAGTGCTGCCTCGTGCAGCGGTTCGCTGTCGACCAGCGTGCCGTCCATGTCCCAGAAAACCGCTTTCGGCGTCATGCAAGGCTCCTTTGCCGATCCCCTTAATGCGTTTGCGCGCCGAGATAAACCGTCCCGCCGGCAATTGGTTGGCGCAAGGGCGGATTGGTCCGTTCGGGACTGCTGACCGCCGCAAGCAATTGCCCTTTCAATTGACAATTGCGCATAGCCGCTTTCGTTGTAATCTATAGCGCCCGTCAACAAAGCGGGCGGGGAGGCAGGATGTGAACGCGCGACAGGAAACCGGCAGCACCAGGTTGGACGACGCCGCGCGCGCCGGCTGGCTTTACTATGTCGCCGGCAACACGCAGGACCAGATCGCCGCCAAGCTCGGCATCTCCCGGCAGACGGCGCAGCGGCTGGTGTCGCTGGCGATGTCTGAAGGCTTGATCAAGGTGCGGGTCGATCATCCGATCGCCAATTGCCTCGACCTCGCCGCGCGGCTGAAGTCGCGCTTCGCGCTGGATCTGGTCGAAGTGGTGCCGAGCGATCCGACCTCGACCTCGACGACGATCGGCGTCGCCGAGGCGGCGGCGGCCGAGATCGAGCGGCGGCTGCGTTCGCCGACGCCCATCGTCATGGCGATCGGCACCGGGCGCACGCTGAAGGCGGCGATCGAGCTGCTGCCGCCGATGGAGTGCCCGCAGCACAAGGTCGTGTCCTTGACCGGCAACATCTCGCCCGACGGCTCGGCCGCCTTCTACAACGTCATCTTCACTATGGCCGATCGGGTCAAGGCGCGCTCCTTCCCGATGCCGCTGCCGGTCATCGCCTCCTCGCCGGAAGAGCGCGATAT
>NZ_RZSL01000473.1:0-4915 GCF_003997355.1 Mesorhizobium sp. M1E.F.Ca.ET.041.01.1.1
CGCCATGGAGGCCGATATCTCGCAGCGGCATCTCTCCTTCGTCGAAAGCGGCCGCGCCCAGCCGTCGCGCGAGATGGTGCTGCATCTGGCCGAACAGCTCTCCATTCCTCTGCGCCAACGCAACCAATTGCTGCTCGCGGCCGGCTTCGCGCCGAGCTTCAGCGAAAGGCCGCTGAGCGATGCGACGCTGGCGCCGGCACTTGCCGCGGTCGAGACAGTGCTCCGAGGGCACGAACCCTTCCCTGCGCTCGCGGTCGACCGGCACTGGAACCTCGTTTCCGCCAACGCCGCGATCGGCCCATTCCTCGCCGATGTTTCCGAGCCGTCGCTGCTCAAGCCGCCGGTCAATGTGCTGAGGCTGAGCCTGCATCCGGGCGGTGTCGCGCCACGCATCGTCAACCTGGCGGAATGGCGCGCGCATCTGCTCGAGCGCCTGAAACACCAGAACGACGCCACCGGCGACCCCGTGCTGATCGACCTGGAGAAAGAGTTGCGCGCCTATCCGTCCGGCCTGAAAAGCAGCCGGCCGGCGCCGGTCGAGCCGAGCGGCATCGTGCATCCGCTCAGGCTCGCGCATGACGACACTGTGCTGTCTTTCATCAGCACGATCACAGTGTTCGGCACGCCGCTCGACGTCACGCTGTCGGAACTGGCGATCGAATCTTTCTTCCCGGCCGACGAGCAGACGCGAACGGTGCTGCTGCGGCTGGCGAAGGAGCCGAGCTCTCGATAGCTCAAACAGAAAGGTCCGAGGGACAGCACCCCCCTCTGGCCTGCCGGCCATCTCCCCCGCAAGGGGGAAGATCAGCAGCTTTGCCGACGGGCGCTCTTCCTGCAACGTCGGCGATTGGCGAAAGCCAAGGCGACATCCAATCTCCCCCCTTGCGGGGGAGATGTCCGGCAGGACAGAGGGGGGTGTGAAGGAACTCGGCCTTTGAGGTTTCCTTCTTGAAACAGATCACCCCTGCGGCGGCGTCGCTCTTCGCGTCCGCGTGCGCTCAAGCCCGAGTTGCCGTTCGCGCCAGATGATGAAGATGCCGGCGGCGACCACGATCACGCCGCCTACAAGCGTATTGAGCGATGTCACGTCGCCGAAGACGAAATAGCCGACTACGACGCCAAGGATCATCGAGGTGTATTCGAACGGCGCCACGACGGACGCCTCGGCATGGCGGTAGGCGGATGTCATCAGGATCTGGCCGAGCCCGCCGCAGAAGCCGGCCACGACGAGCAACGCGGCTTGCATCGGTGTCAGCGCCTGCCAGCCGAAAGGCAATGTGAACAGCGCCAGCACGCTCGCGGTCGAGGAGAACCAGAGCACGATGGTCGCCGTCTTCTCGGTCTGCACGAGATTGCGCACCAGAAGCATGGCGACGGCCGAGATTGCCGCGGCGATCAAGGCCGCCATGACGCCCAGCACCTCCTGGTCGTCCAGCGCCTCGTCGGAATTCAACAGCGTCAGTTCCGGCCAGGAAATGATGAGCACGCCGACGAGGCCGACGGCGACCGCACTCCAGCGATAGACGCGGATCGTCTCGCCGAGGAAGACCGAGGAGAACACCACCACCAGCAGCGGCTGGGCATAGTTCAGCGTGATCGCCTCTGGCAGCGGCAGCCTGGTCAGCGCGAAGAAACCGAGCCCCATGGCGCCGACTCCGACGAGGCCGCGCGCGATATGGTTGAACGGCCGTTTCGTCGTGAATGCCGTGGCCAACTCTCCCTTGAATGCCAGGAAGGCGATGATCGGGAAAATGGCGAAGAAGGAGCGGAAGAAGACGATCTGCCCGGCGGGCACGTCGCCGGCAGCCTTGATGCAGGTCTGCATGCCGACGAAGACCGCCACGGAGACGATCTTGAGCGCAATGCCGCGCAGCGTGTCGTGGCCGACGGCATGATCGACGGTCATCTTGCCTCGTGACGATGGTCGGAAACGAAGCCCGGAAATAGACCCCGGCGCAGTTTTGTCGAGTGACCGTTTCGTGTAAAGAGCGCGGACTTCAAAATTCTTGGGCCAGCAACCCCGCTGCCCGCCCGAAAATCGACAGGAAAACCAGCGGAATGCGCACCGATACCGGCCATGTCTTCAAGCTCGAAGACTATCGCCCCAGCGACTATCTCATTCCGCGGACCAGTCTCGATTTCCGCCTGTCGCCGGATGCGACCCGCGTCACCGCCGTGCTCACCATCGAGCGGCGCGAAGGCGTCGCGGCGTCGGCGCCGCTGGTGCTCGACGGCGACGGGCTGACGCTGCTTGGCATTGCCATCGATGGGCATGTGCTCTCGCCCTCGGACTATCAGGCGACGCCGGACCAACTGACCATTGCAAAGCCGCCGGCTGCGCAAAGCTTCGAGCTTCGCCTCGATACCGAGATCGCGCCGGCCAACAACGAAGCCCTGATGGGCCTCTACCGGTCCAACAATGTCTATTGCACGCAATGCGAGGCCGAGGGCTTCCGCCGCATCACCTATTTCCTCGATCGGCCCGATATCCTGTCGGTCTACACTGTTCGCATCGAGGCCCCGCACAACGAAGCAGCGCTGCTGCTTTCCAACGGCAATCCTGTCGAAAGCGGCACGCTGGCCGGCGGCCACCACTATGCAGTCTGGCATGACCCCTTTCCGAAACCCTCCTATCTCTTCGCGCTGGTGGCGGGTGCGCTCGGCAAGGTGGCCGGCAGCTTCACCACCCTGTCCGGCCGCGAGGTCGAGCTCGGCATCTATGTCGAGCCCGGCAAGGAGCACCTCGCCGGCTACGCGATGGACGCGCTGAAGCGCTCGATGAAATGGGACGAGGACGCCTTCGGCCGCGAATACGACCTCGACGTCTTCAACATCGTCGCGGTGTCCGACTTCAACATGGGCGCGATGGAGAACAAGGGCCTCAACATCTTCAACGACAAATATGTGCTGGCCGACGAGGAGACCGCGACCGATGCCGACTTCGCCAATATCGAAGCGATCATCGCGCATGAGTATTTCCACAATTGGACCGGCAACAGAATCACTTGCCGCGACTGGTTCCAGCTCTGCCTGAAGGAAGGGCTGACGGTTTACCGCGACCACGAATTTTCGGCCGACCAGCGTTCGCGGGCGGTGAAGCGCATCGCCGAGGTGCGCACGCTGCGCGCGCACCAATTCCCTGAGGACCAGGGGCCGCTGGCGCATCCGGTGAGACCGCGCCGTTACCGAGAGATCAACAACTTCTACACGGCGACCGTCTACGAGAAGGGCTCGGAAGTGGTGCGCATGATCCGCACCATTCTGGGGCCGGAGACCTTCCGCGCCGGCATGGACCTCTATTTCGAGCGGCATGACGGCGAGGCCGCGACCATCGAGGATTTCCTCAAGGTGTTCGAGGATGTGTCGGGGCGAGACCTCGCGCAATTCGCGCTCTGGTATCACCAGGCCGGCACGCCGAACCTGACGGTCGGTTCCTCCTACAATGCCGCGGCCAAGGCCTTCACGCTGGAGATCGAACAGTCGGTGCCGCCGACACCGTCGGAAAGCCGCAAGCGGCTGATGCATATTCCGCTGGCCTTCGGCCTGGTCGGCGCCGGCGGCAAGCCCGCAGCCTGGCAAAGCGTCGAGGGCGCCGCCGTCGAGGACGGTGTTATCCATGTCCGCAAGCGGCGGCACACAGTGCGCTTCTCGGGGGTTGCGGAACGGCCTTCGGTGTCGCTCAACCGCGGCTTCTCGGCGCCGATTACGCTCTCGGTGCAGCAGAAGGCCGACGACCAGTTCTTCCTCGCCAGCCATGACAGCGACTCCTTCTCGCGCTGGCAGGCGTTCAACACGCTGCTCACCGACGCGCTGATTGCTGCCTTCCGTCAGGTGCTGGGCGGCAAGGAGCCGGCCTTTGCACAAAAGCTCGCCGACCTTGCCGGCCGAATCGCCGGCGACGAGACCCTGGAGCCGGCCTACCGGGCGCTGGCCTTGTCGCTGCCCGGCGAGGCCGACATTGCCCGCGATATCGGCAAGGGCATCGATCCGGACGCCGTCTTCGCCGCCCGCGAGGCGCTGGCGCGGACAATCGCCGAGGCGAATCGTGAGAGCTTCTCAGGCCTCTACGACAGCCTCGCCGACAAGGGTCCATTCACCCCCGACGCGGCGAGCGCCGGGCGGCGGGCGCTGCGCAACACCCTGCTCGATTACCTTTCGCTGCTGCCCGAGGGCACGGCACTTGCCGCGGCGCATTTCCGCGCGGCAACCAACATGACGGATCGCGCGGCGGCGCTCACCGTGCTGGCGCACCGCCATGACGGCTCTCCCGAGGCGGAGGAAGCGCTGGCAAGCTTCGAGGCCAGATATCGGGGCGATGCGCTGGTGCTAGACAAATGGTTCCAGATCCAGGCCGGCGTGCCCGGCCCGCGGACCGTCGAGACGGTGCGCGCGCTGATGCGGCATCCCGCCTTCTCGATCGCCAATCCGAACCGGGTGCGCTCGCTGATCGGCACCTTCTCCAGCGCCAACCAGACCGGCTTCCATCGCGCCGACGGCCAAGGCTACCGCTTGTTCGCCGAGACCGTGCTGGAGGTCGAGAAGCGCAACCCGCAGGTGGCGGCAAGGCTGGCGACGGCGATGCGGTCCTGGCGCTCGCTGGAACCGATCCGGCAGGACAAGGCAAGGCAGGCGCTGCTGCAAATCGCGAACGTCGAGAACCTCTCGGCCGATCTGCGGGATATCGTGGAGCGCACGCTGGCGTAGCCCCTCTCCTTCTCCCCTTATGGGCTAGCGTGCGCACACATTTGCTTCGGGCTCATTTTTGCGAGGCCAGAACGAAGCCGTGTGTGATGGCGTTGAAGCGTCTGAGGCCGTGGGTGAAGGTGATGGGCCCTGGCGGGCGTTCCTTTTCGTAGCCGTTCCAGCCTCCGAGCCTGGCGATACACCAGGCGGCCCAGGCGAGCGTGTGCGTGGG
>NZ_RZSL01000474.1:0-4912 GCF_003997355.1 Mesorhizobium sp. M1E.F.Ca.ET.041.01.1.1
GTAGAGGAAGAGGCCCGGCTCCTCGATCGCCGTCTTCGGCAGGACCTGGACCAGGCGACCGGCGGCAAGATCGGCGCGCACCAGCGGCTCGAAGACATAGGCGAGCCCGACGCCGGCAAGCGCCAGATCGATGGCGCCAAGCGAATCGGTGACGACGGCCGTGCCGCGCGTCTCGACAACGACATCCTTGCCGTCCTCGTTCAGATCCCAGCGATAGAGTCCGCCAGAGCGGACGAGCCGGTAGCCGATGCAATTGTGGTTCGCGAGGTCGGCCACGTCGCGCGGACGGCCGTGTTTTCCGATATAGGCGGGTGACGCGACGACCACGGCCTTGAAGGGCGGCGTGAGCCGCACGGTGACCATGTCCTGCGCGATCATCTCGCCCAGCCTGATGCCGGCGTCGAAACCTTCTCCGACGATATCGACAAGACCCTGTTCGGCGAAAACCTCGACCGTCACATCGGGATAGCGCTCGGCCATGGCCGCCACAACGGGCGTGACCGCCAAAGGGATCGCGATGTTGGAGGCGTTGATCCTGAGCAGGCCGGAGGGCCGGCCCTTGATGCCGCGGATGCGATCCATCCGCTCGCCAATGTCCTGAAGGGCAGGGGCGGCCGTCTCCACCAGCGCCTTGCCGGCTTCCGTCAGCGAAACGCTGCGCGTCGTGCGCGCGAACAGCGGCTGGCCGATCCGCTCTTCCACTAGCCGCACCGCATGGCTGACGGCCGACGGGCTCATGCCGAGCTCGGCAGCGGCAAGCGCAAAGCCGCCGCGTCGCGCCACGGCAACGACAACAGGCAGATGCGTGAGCAGATCCCGATCCATTCATGAATAATATCGCATGGTCTTTGCGAACAATGCAATCTTATCGATGCCAACGCGCTGCTCCACATTGTCCTCGACACATCGGCGGTGGGCTGATGCTCGAGGAGAAAAGACATGAATGCGTTGAGACATGTGACCTTCGCCGCAGGATTGGCGCTGGCGCCGGTCGATGCCGGCGGGGCCCAGCCAGAGGGCTGGCAGGCACTTGCCGACGAGCGCGCCGTCATCCGGATCGCAGACGCCATCGACCGCGCCGTCGATGCGCAGGACTGGAAGCTGGCGCGCAGCTACTTCGCCGACCGCGTCGCCGTCGATTTTAGCACCCTTTCCGGGCAGCCGCCGGCCACCATCGCCTCCGACGATCTGATCGGCACCTGGGCGGCCAACCTCAAGGGCAGCAAGACGAGCCTGCATCTGCGCACCAATCACCAGGCCGCCATCGAAGGCGACGCGGCGACCGTCCTTTCCAACGGCTATGCCTGGAACAGGATGGAAGGCAATGGCGATCCGCTTTGGGAAGTCTGGGGCACCTATGAGCACCACCTAACCCGATCCGGCGCCGGCTGGAAGGTCGACGGGTTCACCTTCCGCATGACGCATGAGCGCGGCAATCCCTGGGTCAAGGCGACCCCCGGCCAATAAGCCGGCATCAAACACGATCGGAGAACATCATGAGCATGACCTATTACACGCTCGGCAACAGCGGCCTGCGCGTCAGCCGGATGGCGCTGGGCACCATGACCTTCGGCACCGAATGGGGCTGGGGCGCTGACAGGGATACCGCCCGCGCCATGTTCGACGCCTATGTCGAGGCCGGCGGCAATTTCTTCGACACCGCTGACCTCTATACCGGCGGCACCGCCGAGACCTGGCTCGGCGAATTCGTCGCCGAGCGGGGCTTGCGCGACAAGGCGGTGATCGCCACCAAATTCACCTTCAATTCGGAACCGGGCAATCCGAATGCCGGCGGCAATGGCCGCAAGAACATCATGCGCGCCGTGGAAGCTTCGCTGAAGCGGCTCGGCACCGACTACATCGACCTCTACCTCATGCATGTGTGGGACAGGCTGACGCCGGCCGAGGAGGTGCTGCGCACGCTCGATGATCTGGTGCGCGCCGGCAAGGTGCGCCATATCGGCCTTTCCGATGTGCCGGCCTGGTATGCAGGCAGGGCGCAGGCGATCGCCGAACTGCGCGGCTATGAGCCGATCTCGGCCTTGCAGCTCGAATATTCGCTGACTGAGCGCACGATCGAGCATGAATTCGTGCCTATGGCCACACATCACGGCGCCGGCATCATGGTCTGGAGCCCCTTGGCCAGCGGGCTGCTCAGCGGCAAGTACCGCCCGACGCAGGCCGGGAATGCCGGGCGACTCGACGGCTTCCGCAACACCACGCATCCGGGTTTCCAGAAATTCAGCGATCGCAACTGGGCAATCGTGGCGGAGCTCGAGAAGGTGGCCGCCGAACTCGGACGCAGCATGGCCCAGGTGGCGCTCAACTGGGTTGCGACGCAGCCCGGCATCGCCACCGTCATCCTCGGCGCGACGAAGCTTGCCCAACTGCAGGACAACCTCGCGGCGCTGGATTTCGAAATTCCCGCCGCACTTCGTCAGCGACTGGAAGCGGTCAGCAGCGTTCCGGCGCCATTTCCTCATCCGTATTTCGGCTCGCAGATCCAGGTCAGGGTCACGGGCGGTACCGTGACCGGCGACAAGCCTTCCGGCTATTCGCTGCCGGTCCTGGTCGAAGGCCAGGCGGTCAGCATCAGCAGCAACTGATCGAAAAAGCCTGGGATTTTGCGCGAGGGCGCGGCGTGACATCGCCGCGCCCTTCGTGTATCGGGTCGGACCATCATGCCAGCGCCGCCAGGCGAAGCTGGGCAATTTTCGCCTCCAGATTTGCCGCGCCGAGATTTTCGAGGAACCAGATGACGGTGAAGCCCCTCTATCGACGTGTCTTGCTGAAAGCTTCGGGCGAAGCGTTGATGGGAGAACAGCATTTCGGCATCGATGTTTCGGTCGTCGACCGCATCGCCGCCGACATTGCCGAGGCGCGGGCGCTCGGCATCGAAGTCGGCGTCGTCATCGGCGGCGGCAACATTTTCCGCGGCGTGGCCGTCGCCTCCAAGGGCGGCGACCGCGTCACCGGCGACCACATGGGAATGTTGGCCACCGTCATCAACTCGCTGGCGCTGCGCACCTCGCTGAACAAGATCGGCGTCGATGCCGTGGTGCTTTCGGCCATCGCCATGCCCGAGCTCTGCGAGAGCTTCTCCCAGCGTCAAGCGACCGCCTATATGAACCAGGGCAAGGTGGTGATCTTTGCCGGCGGCACCGGCAATCCGTTCTTCACCACCGATTCGGCTGCCGCGCTTCGCGCCGCCGAGATCGGGGCTGATGCGCTGTTCAAGGGCACCCAGGTCGATGGCGTCTATTCGGCCGACCCCAAGAAGGATCCGGATGCGGTACGCTTCGACCGCATAAGTCATGCCGAAGTCATCAAACGCGGGCTTACGATCATGGATACGGCCGCGATTGCACTTGCGCGTGAAAACAACATTCCGATAATCGTCTATTCGATCCACGAAAAGGGTGGTTTCGGCGAAATCCTGAGGGGCGGCGGCCGTTGCACGGTCGTCGCGGACAATTGACCGGGGCCGGAGTCGGCTAAACGATTGCCGGTTCCGGACAGGACTAGAAGAGAAGCAGTGAACCCCGGCGAACGGGTCGAGGAGATGATCATGAGTGGCGAGTACGACGATCTCAAGCGGCGCATGGATGGGGCGATCGCGGCCTTCAAGCACGATCTCGCTTCGCTGCGCACCGGCCGCGCGTCCAGCAACCTGCTCGACGCCGTCCAGGTCCAGGCCTATGGCACGGCGATGCCGATCAACCAGGTGGCCAATGTGACGGTACCGGAGCCGCGCATGATTTCGGTCTCGGTCTGGGACAAGTCGATGGTCAGCGCCGTCGACCGCGCCATCCGCGAAGCCAATCTCGGCTTCAACCCGATCGTTGACGGCACCAATCTCAGGATTCCGCTGCCCGAGCTTAACGAGCAGCGCCGCAAGGAACTGGTCAAAATTTCGCATGGCTATGCCGAGAACGCCCGCGTCGCGGTTCGCCACGTCCGTCGCGACGGCATGGATTTCCTCAAGAAGGCCGAAAAGGACGGCACGCTCAGCGAAGACGATCATCGCAAGCGCTCCGACCAGGTTCAGAAGCTGACCGACGAGATGATCAGCACTATCGATCACCTGCTTTCCGATAAGGAAGCTGAAATCATGCAGGTTTAGGGTCGGTTTTTCTCCGGCTCGAAAGCGAGACCATGGCAACGCCCGCGCATGTCGCGATCATCATGGATGGAAACGGACGCTGGGCCAAGGCGCGCGGCATGCCGCGGCTTGCCGGCCACCGCGCCGGCGTCGAGGCCCTGCGCAAGACGGTGCGCGCGGCTCCCGAGCTCGGCATTTCCTACCTGACCGTCTACGCCTTCTCCTCGGAAAACTGGTCGCGGCCGAAATCCGAAGTCAGCGACCTGATGGGTCTGTTGAAGCTCTTCATCCGACGTGATTTGGCAGAGCTGCATCAGAACGGCGTGCGGGTGCGAATAATCGGCGACCGGGAAGGGCTGCAGCCCGATATCAGGGGGCTGCTGCAGGAAGCCGAATCGCTGACCGCGCGCAACGAGGCGCTGACGCTCGTCATCGCCTTCAACTACGGCGGCCGCGACGAGATCGTGCGCGCCGCGCGCAAGCTCGCCGCCGCCGTGGCGCGCGGCGAGATGGACAGCGACGCTATCACGATGGAGAGCTTTGCCGGTTCGCTCGACACCGAAGGCATTCCCGATCCGGACCTGGTGATCCGCACCAGCGGCGAGCTCAGGCTGTCGAACTTCCTTTTGTGGCAGGCCGCCTACAGCGAGCTCGTCTTCCTGCCTTGTTTCTGGCCGGACTTCAGCCGCGAGCATCTCGCCGATGCCCTGCGGGACTTTGCCGGTCGCGAGCGCCGTTTCGGCGGGCTCGCCGCCCGCGACGTCGCCTCGTAGCGCCAGCACCAATGAGCAATCTCCAGCAGCGTGTCAT
>NZ_RZSL01000475.1:0-4905 GCF_003997355.1 Mesorhizobium sp. M1E.F.Ca.ET.041.01.1.1
CCTCAGGGGATACGCCGCTGTCCTGCAAGGGTGCCTCGAGCGCGCGCTCGTCGACATCGGCCGGAACAGCCTCGATGTCGAGCCCGGCATTGACGAGCATCGCCTTACGGAACGGGCTGCCCGAAGCGAGGATGATTTTCTCGGCCATGCTGGTTCACCCAACGGTTGCGATCCGTCCAGCACCCCTCATCCGTCTCGGCGCTATCGCGCCGAGCCACCTTCTCCCACAAGGGGAGAAGGAAAGTCCTGCGCTGACGCCGCTGCAAATCGCCACCTGGTGGTATCTGCGGGTCGCCGGCGCCACGTTCTTCCTTCTCCCCTTGTGGGAGAAGGTGGCCGAGCGAAGCTCGGTCGGATGAGGGGTGTTGGACGGAGTGCTCACTTATATCGCCTGCCCTAGCGCGTCTTCCCCCGCAGGGCAACGATGGCCGCGGCCGTTTCCTCGATCGAGCGCCGGCTGACGTCTATCATCGGCCAGCCATGTTTCGTGCAGAGCTGGCGCGCATAGGCGAGTTCTTCGTTGATCGCGGCGCGGTCGATATAGTCGGTCGACACATAGGGGGCGGTGTTGCCGAGGATGCGGTTCTGGCGCACATGCGAGATGCGCTCGGCGGTCGCGACCAGGCCGACGATCAGCGGCGTCTTGGCGGCGATCAGGCTTTCGGGCAGCGGCACGCCGAGCACGATCGGGATGTTGGCGGTCTTGATACCGCGATTGGCGAGATAGATGCTGGTCGGTGTCTTCGAGGTGCGCGAGATGCCAATCAGCACGATATCGGCGTCATCCATATTGGCCGGCAGCTGGCCGTCGTCATGCTCCATGGTGAAGTTCAGCGCATCGATGCGGCGGAAATATTCGGCGTCGAGGACATGCTGGGCGCCGACACGCCGGCCGGCCGGGGTGCCGAGATAGGACTGGAAGACGGCGAGCACGGGCTCCAGCACCGACACGCAAGGCAGGCCCATGGCCGCGCAGCGCTCGTCGATGCTGCGCGCGAGCTTCTGGTCGACGACGGTATAGAGAATGATGCCCGGCTCCTCCTCGATGTCCTCGAACACCTTGGCGACCTGCTTTTCCGTGCGGATCAGCGGATAGATGTGCTCGATGGCGCGCGCATCCTTGTACTGCGCGGACGCCGCGCGGCCGGCCGCCAGCAGCGTTTCGCCGGTGGCGTCGGAAATCAGGTGCAGATGGAAGAAGCTTTGGGGTTTGTTCACAAGGGTCGGTTCCGGGCTGTGGGTGATTGTGGACAAGGTCGGACAAGAACACAGGGGCGGTGAAGGCGACTGTATCAGATGGCACCTTGTCCACAATTCGCCCCGCTGTAGGCTTTGTCGGGGCGCTGGGGACAAAACCGGGGATCAACTTTTCTTGGTCCGCATCGTCCACAGCGCCGAATTCGGAACAAGGGCGCCAACCCGCTGACTCAAAAGCCTGAATCCGGTTCTTCCCCAGATCCCTCCAATTTGCGAATGAAGCCGCGCGACAATATGCTGACTGGCCTTTTCGAGCGGCAGGCGGGACAGGTCGCAACCACCACAACCAACAGACTCTTAGAATCAGAAGACTCTTTTAAAATAGATATTTGATTTAAGAGCCCCCAAGGATCGAACGCTGTATGGCTGGGAAACGGATCATGCTGGACGTCCTCAAGGGCGAGACGGTGTCTCCGCCGCCGCTCTGGATGATGCGTCAGGCTGGCCGCTATCTCCCCGAGTATCGGGAGACCCGTAAGCGGGCCGGATCCTTCCTCGACCTTTGCTACGATCCCGACCTTGCGGTCGAAGTGACCTTGCAGCCGATCGAGCGCTTCGGCTTCGATGCCTCGATCCTGTTCTCCGACATTCTTGTCGTGCCCAATGCGCTCGGGCGGGAGGTCCGCTTCGAGGAGGGGCACGGACCGATCCTGAAGCCGATCGCTGCGGCCGAGATTGCTGCGCTGAACGGCGAAACGTTTCACGTGAATCTCGAACCGGTCTACGAAACGGTCCGCCGGCTGCGTGCGAAACTGCCGGGTGAGACGACGCTGATCGGCTTCTGCGGCGCGCCCTGGACGGTCGCGACCTATATGATCGCCGGCCATGGCACGCCGGACCAGGGGCCGGCGCGGCTTTTCGCCTATCGCGAGCCGGAGGCCTTCGCCAGGCTTCTGAAAATACTCGCCGATCATTCGGCGGCCTATCTGATCCGCCAGATCGAGGCCGGCGCCGATGTGGTGCAGATTTTCGATTCCTGGTCGGGCGTTCTCGATGAGGCATCCTTCGACGCGTTCTGCGTCGAGCCGGTGGCGGAGATCGTGCGGCAGGTGAAGGCGGCGCATCCGGATGTACCGGTGATCGGATTTCCAAAAGGCGCCGGCGAGCGCTATCGCGATTATCGGAAGAAGACCGGGATCACCGGTCTCGGCCTCGACTGGACCGTGCCGCTGTCGATGGCGCGGGAGTTGCAGGGCGAAGGCGCGGTGCAGGGCAATCTCGATCCGCTGCGGCTTGTGGCAGGCGGCAAGGCGCTGGCGGACGGTGTCGACGCTATCCTTCGTACTCTGGGTGATGGCCCCCTGATCTTCAATCTCGGCCATGGCATCACGCCGGAGACGCCGGTGGCGCATGTCGAGGCCATGGTGAGAATGGTGAGGAGCGCGTCATGACGATGATGGGCAAAGGAGAGCTGGGAGGCGGCGCCGGCGCAATGCGCCGGGCGGCGATCGCCATCGCCGTCTTCCTCGCGCTGGCCGGGCTTTTGTTCCTGCTCGGACCGGACGATTTCTATCCCTGGGCCAAGGCGATCCACGTAATTGCGGTGATTTCCTGGATGGCCGGCATGCTCTATCTGCCGCGGCTCTTCGTCTATCACGCCGACGCCGAGAAGGGTTCTGTGCAGTCCGAGACTTTCAAGGTGATGGAGCGTCGCCTGTTGCGCGGCATCATTAACCCGGCGATGATCGTGACCTGGGCGTTCGGGCTTTGGCTGGCCTGGAAAGGTTTCGGCTTTCAGGGCGGCTGGCTGCACGCCAAGATCCTCGCTGTGCTCCTGCTTTCAGGTCTGCATGGCTACCTCGCCGGCGCGGTGAGAAAATTCGCCGAGGACAAGAACGAAAAGCCGGCGAGGCACTGGCGGATCGTCAACGAAATCCCCACATTGCTGATGGTCGTCATCGTCATCCTGGTCATCGTGAAGCCGTTCTGAGGCTTTCCCGGATTCGGCCAGGAGACCCCGCAAAAGGCGGCTTGCTCTTTTAGGCGACCGACGATACAAGACGGGTCTTCCTTCCCGTCATGCGCCGCCCCTTTTTCGCTTTCGGCCGCGCCCGGCATTTGTCGCATCCAGCCGATTTTCTCCCAAAAGCCTACCCAGAGTCTATCTAATGCAAGAAATGAAACTCACCGAGTTCAAGAACAAGAAGCCGCCAGAGCTGATCGCCTATGCCGAATCGCTCGAGGTCGAGAATGCCAGCGTCATGCGCAAGCAGGAGTTGATGTTCGCGATCCTGAAGAAACTGGCCGCCCAGGACATCGAGATCATCGGCGACGGCGTGGTCGAGGTTCTGCAGGATGGTTTCGGCTTCCTGCGCTCGGCCAATGCCAATTACCTGCCCGGTCCCGACGACATCTATATTTCGCCGTCGCAAATCAGGCGCTTTTCGCTCAAGACCGGCGATACGGTCGAAGGGCCGATCCGCAGCCCGAAAGAGGGCGAGCGCTATTTCGCGCTGCTCAAGGTCAACACCATCAATTTCGACGATCCCGAAAAGATTCGTCACAAGATCCACTTCGACAATCTGACGCCGCTCTACCCGACCAAGCGGCTGAAGATGGAGATCGAAAATCCGACCAGCAAGGACATCTCACCGCGCGTCATCGACCTGGTCGCGCCGATCGGAAAGGGACAGCGCGCGTTGATCAACGCGCAGCCGCGCACCGGCAAGACGGTTCTCATGCAGAACATTGCCCATTCGATCACCGCCAACCATCCGGAATGCTATCTGATCGTGCTTCTGATCGACGAGCGCCCGGAGGAAGTGACCGACATGCAGCGCTCGGTGAAGGGCGAGGTGATCTCCTCGACCTTCGACGAGCCCGCTGCCCGCCACGTGCAAGTGGCTGAAATGGTGATCGAGAAGGCCAAGCGCCTGGTCGAGCACGGCCGCGATGTGGTGATCCTGCTCGATTCGATCACCCGCCTCGGCCGCGCCTACAACACCGTCGTGCCGTCATCCGGCAAGGTGCTGACCGGCGGTGTCGACGCCAACGCGCTGCAGCGGCCGAAGCGCTTCTTCGGCGCCGCCCGCAACATCGAGGAAGGCGGCTCGCTTACCATCATCGCCACGGCGCTGATCGATACCGGCAGCCGCATGGATGAAGTCATCTTCGAAGAGTTCAAGGGCACCGGCAACTGCGAAATCCAACTCGACCGCAAGGTAGCCGACAAGCGCATCTATCCGGCGATGGACATCCTCAAGTCCGGCACCCGCAAGGAAGACCTTTTGGTGCCGCGCGCGGACTTGCAGAAGATCTTCGTGCTGCGCCGCATCCTGGCGCCGATGGGAACGACCGACGCGATCGAGTTCCTCATCGACAAGCTCAAGCAGACCAAGACCAACGCCGACTTCTTCGATTCGATGAATACGTGATCGCGTGCGAAGCGCCTCCTTCTCCCCTTGTGGGAGAAGGTGTCGCCGCAGGCGACGGAGTGCTCCAGGGAACGCCAGCGCCTCACTCCGCTGGAACACCCCTCATCCGTCTCGGCGCTAAAGCGCCGATCCACCTTCTCCCACAAGGGGCTAGCGTGCGCACACATTTGCTTCGTGCTGTGGTCAAGCGTGAAGAGGCGCCGTCGGAAAATGGCTTGAAGCGGTTGAATTGTATGTGATTCTGTAGCCGCCATTGTTGATTCTGGAGGTTTTG
>NZ_RZSL01000476.1:0-4896 GCF_003997355.1 Mesorhizobium sp. M1E.F.Ca.ET.041.01.1.1
CCCTGTCAGATCAGGAACCAGTCGCGGCAGCAACTCCCAAAAGGTGTCGCGCCAGGCTGGCCTTGATTTTGACGGTCCTGCCAGTCGCCACCCGAGGGGCAGCGCCCGTTCCAGACCACGCCGATCTCCACCCTTGCGGGCTTCCCCCGGCGCGCCATCGAAGGTTTCACCGCCTTCATGGCAGCATCGGTCCGCCGTCGGCGTTCGCACGCTTTCCGCGGCCCCGCCGACATCCGTCCCTCCAACAGGCGAAGCTGTTCTCGATCCGGGTCGTGCGGGCCTCAGGAAATCCGCCTTGCGCTTTGCCTTTCGGCGAGGCGTTAGGTAGCCGCCTGAGATGGGTTCAATGTACGCCGGGTAAGGGCTTTGCGGAATGCCCGCCAACCTGTGGATAGCGGGATTATCGGGGACCGATGCGACAAGCCTCGGAATTTGCCGGCCAAACCCCTTAGACAGCCTGCCCCCCTATTTCTGTGGCCCTGGGACGATGGAGCCTTGCCCCGCCCGCCGGCCCGCGTTTCAATGCCGGCAAAGGACTGCGGCATGTCATTGCCCGAAGCCGCCGTATGCTTTTAGGCAACTTGCCTCGGGGGAGGTCAGATTGAAGGTCGGGGTGGTTCTCAATCCGATTGCCGGAGGCGGCAAACTCAAGCGGCGTTGGCCCAGGGTCGCCGCATCGCTCAGGAAGCATTTCGGCGATTTCGATCTGCGCGAGACACAGACCAGCGGCGACGCCGAGCGGCTGGCGATCGACCTGGCGGTCGACGGCTGCGACCTGGTGATTGCCGCCGGTGGCGACGGCACGGCGAGCGAGGTGGCTGACGGGCTGCTGCAGGCAGAGCATGAGACCGGCCGGGCGAGCGAGCTCGGGCTGCTGCCGTGCGGCACCGGCATCGACTTCGCGCGCGGATTGGGACTGTCGGATGAAATCGAGGCAGCGCTGGCGCGCATCGCCGGTGCAAGCCCGCGCAAGGTCGATGCTGGGCGCGTCACCTACATCGACGACCACGGCGCGCTGGCCAGCCGCCATTTCATCAACATCGCCAGCCTCGGCCTTTCAGGCGCCACGGATCGCGCGGTCAATTCCGACAAGCGCAAGGGCAGGGTCTCGGTCAAGGCGCTGTTCTTCTGGCGCACGGTGCTGGAGTTCCTCCGCTACCGCTTCCAGGACGTCAGGATCACCATAGACGACGGCGAGCCGGTCGAGGCCCGCATGGCGCTGGTGGCGGTCGCCAATGGGAAGTTCTTCGGCGGCGGCATGATGATCGCGCCCGACGCCGAGCTCTCGGACGGGCAGTTCGACATCGTCATCGTGCGGGCGGCGAACAAGCTCGGGCTGATCCGCGACATCCGGCTGCTTTATGGCGGGCGTCACCGCCACCATCCAGCGATCACGATCCTGCGCGGCCGCAAGGTGCTGGTCGAGCCGCTGGGCGATGCGGAGAAGAACGGGGCGCTGGTCGACATAGACGGCGAGTCGCCGGGCCGGATCCCGGCAACCTTCGAGATCCTGCCCGGCGCGCTGACGCTCAGATGTTGAATCAACAGATTCAACATCTGATTCCGCGGGCCGAGCTAACCATCTGAAATGGCTTGCTCAAGTTTTTGCCCTTATGCCTCCAGCCTGGCCGGAAAGCCTGGTGCGCGCAGGTCGACCCCGACGGCATCCTCGAGCAGCTTGACGATCTGCGTCGACCAGGCGTCGCCGCCATAGGCGCGCTTGCCCTCTTCGAAAATCGCGTTGACCCGCGACGCCAGATCGAGCGGCACGCCGAAATCCCTGCCCATGGCAAGCGCGAAGCCGAGATCCTTCAGCGCAAGGTCCATGGTGAAGCCAATGTCGTAGGAGCCGTTCAGCACCAGCTGGCTTTCGGTCTCGTGTACGAAGCTGTTACCGGAGGAGGCGACGATCGCATGATAGGCTTGGGCGAGGTCGAGCCCGCCTTGCTTGGCCAGCATCAACGCTTCGCCGGCGGCGACGACATGGACGAAGGCGAGCATATTGGTGATGACCTTGATCACGGCCGCCGAGCCGACCGGCCCCATGAGGAAGGACTTGGCGCACATCGCTTCGATCGCCGGCCGGTGCCGCTCGTAGAGCGCGGCATCGCCGCCGATCAGCGCAGTGATCCTGCCTGCCGCCGCCAGATGCACGCCGCCGGTGACCGGACATTCCAGCGTCTCGACGCCCTTCGCCGAAGCAAGCGCCGCCAGCCGCAGGATCTCGTCGCGGCCATTGGTCGACATCTCGATCCAGGTGCCGCCGGCGGGCAGGCCATCGAGCAAGCCGTCGGGGCCGGCGAGCACCGCTTCGCTGACTTTCGGGGAGGGCAGGCAGGTGATCGCATTGCCGGCGCGCGCGGCTGCTTCGGCAGGACTCCTTGCCGCCGTGCCGCCGAGCGCGACAAGGCGCTCGACAGCCGCCGGATCGCAGTCGAAGACGGTGACGGCAAAACCGTTGTGCAGCAGGCTAGCGGCAAGGTTGCCGCCGAGATGGGCGAGGCCGATGAAGGCGTAGGCGAGGGTCACGGCATCAGCGGCGTCTGCATCATCTGCAGATGCAGGTCCTTGCCGCTATAGGGGTACGCGTCGCAAACCTCCTCGTTGAGCTCGACGCCGAGGCCGGGTTCCTTCGACGGAATGACGTTGCCGTCCTGCCACTCGATCTTCTTCTTGAGCAGCGTGGCGTGAAACCCGTCCCACTGCTTGAGCGATTCCAGGATGAGGAAGTTGGGCAGCGTCACTGCAAGCTGGATGTTGGCGGCACCGACGATCGGCCCGCAATAGCAGTGCGGCGCGACCTGGATGTGGTAGGCCTCGGCCATGGCGGCGATCTTCTTGGTCTCGAGAATACCGCCGGAGCGGCCGAGGTCCGGCTGCAGGATGGTGGCGGCGCGGTTCTCGATGACGCGGGCGAATTCGAATTTCGTCGTCAGCCGCTCGCCGGTGGCGATTGGAATGGAAGTGCCGCGTGCCACTTGCGCCATCACCTCGGGCATGTCCGGCGGCACCGGCTCCTCGAACCACAACGGGTCGTAAGGCTCGATGGCGCGGGCCAGCCGCAGCGCGCCGGAAGCGGTGAACTGGCCATGCGTGCCGAACAGGATGTCCGCCCTGGTGCCGACGGCCTCGCGGATCGCCTTGATCATGCGCGCCGAAAGGTCGATGTCGATGAGGCGCGGCTGGTGGCCGTCATAGGCGGTGTAGGGGCCGGCCGGATCGAGCTTCACGGCGTTGAAACCCTGCTCGACATATTCGAGCGCGCAGGCGGCGGCCATGTCGGGATCGTTGTAGACATTCTGGCCGCGCGCATCCTCGGAATGGACGCTGCCGGTGTGCGGATAGAGGTAGGTGTAGGAGCGCAGCGTCTCGTGCACCTGGCCGCCGAGCAACTTGTAGACCGGCTTGTTCGCCTCCTTGCCGACGATGTCCCAGCAGGCCATTTCGAGCGCCGAGAAGCAGCCCATGCCGGAGACATCGGGGCGCTGGGTGAAGCCGGACGAATAGACGCGGCGGAAGAGGTTCTCGACATCGTGCGGATCGCGGCCGACGAGATAGCGCTCGGCCATGTCCTCGATCATCCTGGCCGTGACATGCGCCGAGAAGGTCGCGTTGTAAGCCTCGCCGTAACCGACCACGCCGCCATCGGTGGTGAGCTTGACGAAGATGAAATACTTGCCGCCGATGCCCGGCGGCGGGTTGCCGACAACCCAGGTCTTGACGTCGGTGACTTTCATTTCCGATCCTCCAGAACCAGCTCGGCGCCTTTCCATCCGGTGAGGATCGAGGCGGCGTTGGTGTTGCCCGTGATATTGTCGGGAAAGATCGACGCGTCGATGACGCGCAGACCGCTCAACCCGTGCACCCGAAGCCTTGGATCGACGACGGCGCGCGCGGCGTCCGGACCCATGCGGCAGGTCGACACCGGGTGATAGACGGTGCCCGAACGTTTCCTGAAATCCTGAATCAGATCGGCGTCGGAAGTGATTGACGGACCAGGCAAGACCTCTTCCTCGATGATGTCGGCCATGGCCGGCATCGCGGCGATCTTGCGCACGAACTTCACCGCCGCCAGCATCTCGTCGACATCGGCGTTGGTGGAATAGGCGTTGGCCGTGATCTTCGGATAATCGCGCGGATTCTTCGAGCGGATCATGATCTCGCCCCGGCTCGACGGGCGGCAGTTGGAGAGGCCGATGGAGAAGCCCGGCCAGGGGTCGGGCGTCAGGATCGGGCGCTCGCCGCTCTTCGGGATGACGGTCGAGAAGGCCTGGAAATAGAGCTGCATGTTCGGTCGCGCCATCGACGGATCGGTGCGGAAGAAGCCGCCGGCATTGTTCATCGACAGAGCCAGCGGACCGGAGCGCAAGAGGATGTATTGCATGCCGACCAGAAGCTTGCCCCACCATGGGCGCAGGATCTGGTTGAGCGTCGGCAGCTTGCCTTTGAAGGTGTAGTTGATGCCGACATGGTCCTGCAGATTGGCGCCGACATTCTCGTTGGCGTGGACGACCGGGACGCCGAGGCCGTTGAGCAGCGCGGCCGGACCGACGCCCGAGAGCTGCAACAATTGCGGTGAGTTGATCGAGCCGCCGGAAATGATGACCTCGCGGCCAGCGCGCGCGGTCTTCGTCTGGCCGTTCTGCTCGTATTCAACGCCGACAGCGCGCTTGCCTTCGAACAGGATTTTCGTCGCCAGCGCGTTGGTCTCGACGCGAACGTTGCCGCGCTTCATCGCCGGACGCAGGAAAGCGCGGGCGGCGGACATGCGGCGGCCGTTCCGGGTGGTGATCTGATAGACGCCGACGCCTTCCTGGGCGGCGCCGTTGAAGTCCGGATTGAGCGGCAGGCCGGCCTGCTGCTCAATCCGGACTTCAACGGCGCCGCCCAGGAAGG
>NZ_RZSL01000477.1:0-4879 GCF_003997355.1 Mesorhizobium sp. M1E.F.Ca.ET.041.01.1.1
CCTTTTCCCTGCCCGCCAAGCCGAGCCTCAAAACAAACGAAACCGGCGCGGCGATTTTTCCGCCTCGTCATCCGGCGCGACGCCCGGATCGTCCGGCAGGCGCGGCGGCTCCGATGCCTGCTCGACGGCCTCGCCATCGCCCGACGCGGCCGCGGTTTCCTTCTCCATGCCGTTCGGCGCTTCAGCGGCCGGCTTCGCCGCCGAAGCATCCGAGACGATGTCGATCGTTTTCTCGGCCGGTACGGCTGGCGCGGCGGAAAGGGCCGGCACCGCCACGTCCGCGTCGCTCTCGATCAACTGCCCGAGCCGCTCCATCGGCGCGCGCCAGATGAAGGCGTCCAACTTGCCGGTGACCGGCGACACCGGCGCCCAGCGCTCGGAGACGACGCCGTCGGCGACCCAGGCCGGATCGCGCGGCGCGCGCACGGCCTTCGAAAGCAGTTGCCGCACCTTCCCCTGGTCGCCGGTTTCGGCCTCCTCGATGTCGGCCAGAAGCAGATAGGCGCCCTCGCGGCGATCCATGCGGATAGCGGCCTCCGCCTCGCGCCGCGCGGTGGCGAAATCCTGCGCGTCGAGCGCGGCGCGCGCCACGGCCATCGACGATTCGGCGTGGTTCTTCTTCATCTCCTGCAGCTTCTTCGCCCGGTTGAGGCGGTCGAGCACGGCATCGCCCGGCCTTGCATGGGTGTAGAGCTCGGCGATGTCCGGATGCGGCTCGGCCCGCCAGGCCGTCTCCAGGATCTTGGAGCCTTTGCGCACGTCGTTTTGCCGGATCAGCAGATTGGCGGCGATGACTGCCGCCGGCGCGAAATCGGGCGCCAGCTTGTTGGCTTCGACGGCGGCAGTTCGGGCGGTATTCGGATCGCTGTCGACCAGCGCCTGCGCCTTGGCGGTGAGCAGCACCGCGCGACGCCGGTTGGCGGCGTCGCGCTCGATCTGCCTCGTCGACTTCTGCGATTCGACGAGCTTCAGCGCGCCATCCCAGTCGCCGCGCTCGGTCAGCTCCTCGAGTGTCGATTCCGCCGCCCAGGCGAGCTGCGGCGCCACCGCCGCCGCGCGGCCGGCATAGTGGCGCGCGGCATTGCGGTCGCCCAGCCGCTCGGCTTCGAGATAGAGCCCGCGCAGCCCGAGCAGCCGCATTTCCGGGTCGTCGAGCATGCGCTCGAACTTTTCCCGTGCGCCCTCATGGTCGCCTTCGAGCAGCGAGGCTTGTGCGTCGAGCAGGTTGATTAGCGGCTCCTGGTCGGAGCTGATCAGCTTCGCCGCTTCCTTGGTCTTCTTGCGCGCCAGCGCGCCGTCGCCGGCGCCGGCCGCGATCATGCCGGTCGACAGCGCCTGGTAGCCGCGGTCGCGGCGGCGCACCCGGAAATAGCGCGAGATCGTGTAGGGGCTGTTCCACAGCGACTTGACCAGCCACCAGAAAATCATCACCGCGGCGACCACGGCGACGATCGCCACCGCCGCCACCATCAGCGAGACCTGGTACTGGTAGCCGTTGAAAGTGACGAGCATCTCGCCCGGACGGTCGGCCAGCCAGGCAAAGCCCAACCCTAGCGCGAAGACGACGGCGAGGAAGATGAGGATGCGGATCATCGGACGGTCCTCACGCCTTCGTCGCGCCGGCGATCAGCGCATCGATCTGCTTTTCGACCTCGAGCCGCGCCTTCAGTTTGCCGGCAAAATCGGCGCCCGCCGACTTTGCCGCATCGGGCAGCGTATCGTATTCGCTGAGTGCCTTGGCATAGTCGCCCTGATTGACCGCCACCTCCAGGCGCGCCACGGTCTCCGGCGCGCCCTTGCCTTCGACCGTGCCGACCGGCCGCACCTTGACCAGCGACTCGGCGCTCGACACCAGGCTCTGGAAGAAGCCGGCATTCTGGTCGACAGGCGTTGCCGCCTCGACCATGGCGTTGGCGGCGGCCTCGACCTCCGAAGCGATCGTGGCGCGGGTCGGTACGCCCTTTTCGGCATAGGACCGCAGCACCGTGATCTCCGGCGCGTCCGGCGCGATCGCGGCGAAGGTGTCGAGCTCGGTCGCGAATGGCGCGCCGCGGTCGAGCGCCGCCTTCAGCGCCGAAGCGGCAATCGCCAGCGCGATCTTCGGCTGCGAGGCCTGCGCCTCGACCTTGCCGGAGAGCTGCGACACCGACTGTTCCAGCGCCGCGATCCGGCCGTCCTCGGCCTTTGCCGCGTCGCCGGCCGATTTCACCAGCGCGTCGAGCCCGGCGAGTTTTTCGTTGAGCGGGCCAAGATCAACCGGTGCCGCGCTGCCGGCTTTCTGCAGGTCGGCGACAGCCGTCTCGACCTGTCCGACCTTGTCGTTGAGCGCCTTGAGCGCCGTGCCGTCGCCGCTCTGCCCGGCCGAGGATTTCAGCGCCGCGACATCCGACTTCACCTGATCGAGCGCCGAGGACAGGCCGTCGATCTTGGCCGAAGCACCGGTATCGCCCGATTCCTTGAGCGCCGCGATTTCACCCTTGAGCGAGGCGATCTCGCCATTGACGCCGTCGAGCGCCGCTCCGCCCGAGGCAGGCGAGCCGAGCAGACCGACCGCCTGCAGCAGGCCGGCGCCGGCAAGCGCGACCACGCCGCCGATGAGGCCGGCCGCAATCATGTTGACGCCAGAGCGCCTGGCGGCCGGCGAGCCGTGACCGTCGTCCCGGGTCTCGCTTGGTTTCGCCGCAGAGCCGGCGGAACTGGTCTTGGCCGCCGACGCATCCTCGAAATTGTAGCCGAAGTTATTCGGCTCGCTTTTCGGAGCCTCTTCGCCGCCCGGATAGGGCGCTTCCGCCTCATCCTTGGTCTTGGCCTCGGGTCCATCGACCCCGGCCTGCGCCGCATCGGCGTGTTCCCACGGTTCGATGTCGGCCTGCTCCGCATGGATCGGTTCCTCCGGAGCTTCCGGCTGCGAAGCGGCGGCCGCTTCCTCCGCCTTCGCCTCGTCGGTCTGTTCCGGATTGGCCTCGGCCTTGGCGGCATCCTCCTCGGTGATTCGCGAGACGGCGCCGGGCTCGAGCTCGATGGTCACCGGCTCGCGGTGGCTCTTCGAATGTCGCACCTTAGGCGTCTTGACCATGCTTGGGCTCCGCAAATTGGCTTGAGGATGGTTCGAAGGGTCTAGGGGATGCTCTAGCACATCACCAAGCGGTGAAAAGGGGCGGTGTGATGACGCGGCTCAGCGCGGCAGCGACAAAAGCGCCAGCAGCGCGTCTTCGTCGGGTTGGGACGCAATCCGAACCTTTTGCCCGGCGCCGCCGTCCAATGCATCGGCGACGCGCGCGGACAGCGCCAGCAGCTCCGCCCTTTCGAACAGGCCGCGCAAGGTGGCCCGGCGGATCAGTGGGTTCAGCGCCTCGGCAGCCTTGGCGGAATAGAGCAGCACCGCGTCGACGGGCTTATTCGAAAGATGCGCCACGACCTCCGCATCGTCGCGGTTCAGCCGAACGGTGTCGTATGTCTCGATCGCGTCAACCCGCACGCCGGCCGCAGCGAGCCGCTCCTCGAAGATCCGAAAGCGCACGCGGCCGCAAAGATAGACGATTTCTTGGCCTGCGAGATCACTATTGATCGCATCGGCCAACGCTCCTGCATCGCCCGGGCCTTCAGCGACAGAGAGAAAACCGGCCGCGCGGCAGGCCTCGGCCGTCCTTTTCCCGACCGCATGGCAGGGCAAGGCGGCAAGCGCCGCGACAAGTTCCCTGGGCGCATGACGAACCGCATTGGCGCTGGTGACGGCGACCGCGGCGGCAGTGGGGAAGAAACTTGCCTCGACCGGCAGCGCCGCCGTCTCGGTCAGCGGCAGCACAATGGGTTGAAATCCCTGGGCTTCGAGCCGCCGCGCCGTGCGGGAAGCGCCCGGTTCCGGCCTCGTCACCAGGACGCGGGCCATATCAGGCCCAGCCTTCGAAGAATTTGGCGCCGGCCTTGGCCCGCACGCTCCGAGCGGCCTCCGCGCCGATTGCCGCCGCATCCTGGGCCGAGCCGTCCAATTTGACCTCGTGCGACTCGGTCCCGTCCGGCGAGATGATCAGCCCGGCAAAGGACAGTTTTTCGCCCGATATCGTCGCATGGCCGGCGATCGGCGTGCGGCAGGAGCCGTCGAGCGCGGCGAGAAACGCGCGCTCGCAGGCAAGCGCCTGCCCGGTCGGCACATCGCGGATGACCGCCAGCATTTTTTCCACCGGGCCGTCGCCGATGCGGCTTTCGATACCGATCGCGCCCTGCCCCGGCGCCGGCGGGAATAAATCCAACGGCATCAGGTCGGTGATGACGCTCTCGAGTCCAAGCCGCTTCAGCCCGGCATAGGCGAGGATGGTGCCGTCGGCGACGCCTTCTTCCAGCTTGCGCAGCCGGGTCTGCACATTGCCGCGGAACATCACCACCTCGAGATCCGGCCGCATCCGGCGGATCAGCGCCTGGCGCCTGAGCGACGACGACCCGACCCTGGCGCCTTGCGGCAGATCGGTGATCCGCTTCGCCGTCTTGCCGATGAAGGCGTCGCGCGCATCCTCGCGCGGCAGGAAGGCGGAGAGCTCCAGCCCGTCGGGAAGCACGGTCGGCATGTCCTTCGACGAATGCACCGCGATGTCGATGCGACGATCTAGCAGCGCTTCCTCGATTTCCTTGGTGAACAGGCCTTTGCCGCCGGCTTCCGATAGCGGCCGGTCCTGGATGCGGTCGCCGCTGGTCGAGATGACGACCACCTCGAACGCCTGTTCGGGAAGGTCGTGCGCCTTCATCAGCCGCGACCGCGTCTCATGCGCCTGGGCCAGCGCCAGCGGGCTGCCGCGTGTTCCGATTTTCAAGGTTGTTTGCATGGCGCGCGGTCCGTGATAACCCCCGGCAGGCAAAGCCTGACCGGCCTTGTCCTATATAGGAA
>NZ_RZSL01000478.1:0-4867 GCF_003997355.1 Mesorhizobium sp. M1E.F.Ca.ET.041.01.1.1
ATCTAGATGCGATTTTTTCGGGGATCACTGGCCGCCGCCGCTCTGGCGTTGTCCTGTATTGTGTTGCCGTTGAGCCCTGTGGCTCATGCCGCCGACCGCTTCATCGACGTGTCGAGCCCGTCGCTGCACCGCGTCTTCGTGCCCGTCTCGCAGTCGGTCACCATCCAGGTGAGCGCCACGCTTGGCGATATCGTCGTCGGCGACGAAAAGATCGCCGACGCCCAACCGATGACCGACAAGACGCTCTACATCATCGGCAAGAGCGTCGGCACCACCACCGTCAATCTGTTTTCCGAGGACAAGCGCTCGCTGGGCGCCATCCAGATCGAGGTCGGCCAGGATGTCAGCGACATGGCGGCCGCGATCCGTCAGGTGGCACCGAGGGCGCGCATCGAAATCGGTTCGATCAACGGCAAGGTTCGCCTGAGCGGCCACGTCAAGGACGCCGCGACGCTGGCGCAGATCGTCGAGGTGACGCAGCAATATGGCCCCGACGCCATTATCAATGCCGTCACCATCGATGACAGCGAGCAGGTCAATCTTTCGGTGCGCATCCTTGAGGCCAAGCGCAATAGCGGCCGCGACCTCGGCGTGTCTTTCCGGAGCAAGAACGGGAGCGGAACGTCCAGGGTTGGCACCGGGATCGCGACCACAACGAAGGATGACGACGGCAATCCCGTGGTCCTTGGCGATGGAGATCTGATCAGCGGATTACTGTCGACCGCCAACCCCTTCGGAGCTTTAATTACCCGCATCATCGACAGCAACGTCAAGGTCGACCTTATTATCGAGGCGCTCGAGTCGAAGGGTCTCGTACGGCTCCTGGCCGAACCGAACCTCACCACGGTTTCCGGCGAAACAGCCAGCTTCAACGCCGGCGGCGAAGTGCCGATCCGCAGCGTCAACAGCCAGGGCGAAATCGAGATCGTGTTCAAGCAATTCGGCGTCAATCTGAACTTCACGCCGGTGGTGCTGGATGACGGCAAGGTCCATATCAAGCTTGCGCCGGAAGTCAGCGACCTGACCGGCTTCACGCCGGCCGGCGACCCGATCTTCACCAACCGCAAGCTGGCGACCGTGGTCGACCTGCGCGACGGCCAGAGCTTCGCGGTCGGGGGCCTGCTGTCCAGCAAGAACACGAGGCTTCAGGATCAGGTGCCGTGGCTTGGCCAGGTGCCGATCATCGGTGCGCTGTTCAAGAATTCGAGCACGCAGAAGGAAGAGACCGAGCTGGTCGTCATCGTGACACCACACCTCGTGCGGCCGGTGAAGCCCGGTCAGCAACTGGCGACGCCTTTCGACAAGACGAGGCCGGCCAACGACCCGGAACTCATGCTGCTCGGTCAGCTCGAAGTCAGCAAGGACATGATCCGCAAATATGAGCACGGCGACGGCGTCACCGGCCCTTACGGCCACATGCTGGATGTGAAATCGAAGGACAAGATGCTCTATGTCAAGAAATAAGCTCCTGCTCGTCCTTCTCGGCTCCAGCCTGCTTGCGGGCTGCGCCGCCGACTATCTCAACAACTATGATACGATGACGTTGGCGTCGGGCGACTCGCAGAAGGCAAACGAACTGCTGCAGACGGTCGATCCGTATAACCCGGCGTCGAACAACACGAAAATCGAAGGCGACGGCGCTCGGTCGGTCGGCATCGTGCAGAAATACAAGCTTCCGCCGGCGCCGGCACCCACGACCAATATGACAGTCAATGTCGGTCCGACGGGTGCGACCACGCAGTGAAATGAACGAAAGGAAGCGGTTGTATCAGGTGTGAGAGGAGCCTGACACCAAGGGGTAAAGGGTTGGGTCATGTTGGGGACCATTCGTAGATTCTGGCACGATCAGCGAGGCATAGCGCTGCTGCTCGTCAGTATCATGTTGCCGGCAATCATCGGCTTTTCGCTGCTGGCAATCGACATGAGCCGGGTCAACAACATGCACAACGACCTGCAGAAGGCGGGCGATGCCATGGCTTTGGCCGCGGCTGCGGAGTTGGATGGCCGCACCGACTCGATCGTTCGCGCCGACCGGGCGCTAGCGACCCTGGTGAGCAACCCATATACCTTCTCCACGGCGGGCGTTCCGCAGGTGCTGCAAGCGGCGGGAGTGACGAGAACCTACCTTCGATCGCTTCCCGCATCAGACAGTACTGCCATCGCAGCAGCCAACATCATCACCGATGAAGTGACGGATGCACCCAACGCACGGTTCGTCCGGGTCACCGTGACGCCCGTCGGCTTCGCGGCCATATTCCCTGCCTCGTTTTTGACCGGGAACACCGCGAGCAACAGCTTCAACGTCGGCGCGGTCTCTGTCGCAGGGTTCACGTCCGGTGTCTGCAACTACACGCCCGTCTTCATCTGCAATCCATACGAGATGGTGAACGGCACCAACTCCGCCGGCGGCGTCACGCTGCAGCAAGCCGCATCAGATCCGTCCATCCGCCGGCGGTTGATCGAGCTTCGCACGGTGGGCAACAACGCTGGATACGGACCCGGCAACTTCGGGTTCCTCGCGCCGCCCGACAGCGTCGGCAACGGAGCTCAAGGGCTCGCGGAGACAATCGCGACGTCGAGGCCAATCGGCTGCTACTCGGCTCAGGGTGTAAGCACCAAGACAGGCCAGAACACCGGCCCGATTCAGGATGCTTTCAACGTGCGTTTCGGTATCAGTGCCAGTGGCAACTCCTTCAATAGCCCGGAATATGGCCCTGCCTCGAATGTGCGAAAGGGCGCGTCCGCGAATAGCAATGGAAATGGAGGCGGCAATACCAACCAGTGCCCGAACTATAATCAGCTGACGTTCAACGCCACGGGCAATATGGGCCTGCCAAGGGATGCCACGACGCCATATATGAGTGGGCGGATGGGTGACGGAGATTGGAACCTGTCCAGCTATTGGAGCACCAACTTCGGTGGGACCAGCTATCCTTCTTCCTGGGACACGAGCAAGCCGACCCGGTATCAGGTTTACCAATACGAGATCGCGAACAGTCTGGTGGGGACTGCTTCTGCGGGTGGCGAGGTGGGAACACCGCCGAGTTCCTGCCAGCCGCCGGTGGCATCCGTCGATCGTCGTCTGCTCTACGGCGCAATTCTCAACTGTAATGCGCTCGAGACCGCCGGTAACGATCTGAACGGCAACAGCACCAATCTCCCCGTAGAGGCTTTTGCAAGCTTCTTCCTGACCGAGCCCGTTCCGGGCGCCAACGCAGGTGGCTCCGTTTTCGTCGAGCTCGTTGACGTAACCGGTCGTGGCGGACAGGGAACCTTAGACAGTTTCCTGCGCGACGAAGCTCAGCTTTACCGGTGACGAAAATGCTTGGCCATATCCTTCGTCACCTTGCGAGATTTCAGCGTGATCAACGCGGCGCGGTGCTGATCGAGATGACACTTATCACGCCATTGATGCTTGCGCTTTCGGCCGGCGTGTTCGAGTTCGGCAATCTCATTCATGACAAGCTTTTGATGGAAGCCGGGCTTTCCGACGGGGCCCGTTTCGGCGCCCGCTGCAACAGCCAGATTTACACGGATGCCGGGCTGTCGGCGATAGACTGCGCCGGCATCGCCGCCAATATTGCGGTTTACGGCAATGTAGCTGGCACCGGCACAGCACGCGTTCCCGGCTGGCAAACAGCCAATGTCACCGTGACGATCGGTACCGGCTGCCACGATGCGGTGGTCGCAGGGGTCACGCAGTATCGATCGACGACCGCACAAGTCTGCATTGTCCGGGCGGACGGAACCTACCCCTACACCGGCGTCGGTATGCTGTCCTTCATTGGTATTGGTCCAATCACCCTGAGCGGTTCACATCAAGAGCGGTTGATGCGGTTCTGACGATGATCAGGCGTTTCGCAAAATCCGAGGACGGCGCGGCCATGGTCGAGATGACCATCGTCTCGACCCTGCTCTTTGCGTTGACGCTCGGCTTCGTCGATTTCGGCTACGCTTTTTATCAGTGGAATGCAGCAACCAAGGCGGTCCAGGTCGGCGCGCGGCTGGCCTCAATATCGGACGCGGTCGCGACCAACCTTGCCATTGCCGCACCGACGGCCAATCCCGGTGCGCCGGTCGTCGCCGGCGCTTACGGTCCGTTCGTCTGCAGTTACAGTGGTGCCACCGGTTCTTGCACAAACAGCGGCGGATTCAGCGCAGCTGCTTTCAGCCGGATATTCCGCGGCGACGCCGCCGTCACCAATGACGATGCCTGCCCGGCGCTTACCGGCACCCAGCGGCCAGGAATGTGCCACTTCTTCTCCGGCTTGCTGCGCAGCAACGTCGTCGTCACCTACACGGCAACCGGACTTGGCTATCAGACCCGGCTTGGCGGCCCCGTGCCGACGATCACGGTCAGCCTGCAAAACCGGACCTTCCAGTTCTTTTTCCTCCAGGGACTGATGGGGTTTGCCAACATCAACATGCCCTCCATGCTGAGTACTGTAACTGGCGAGGATTTGAAGAGTACGTTCCCATGAACGCCATCGACACCAGAGTGTTGCCCACCAAACGCAAACAGGTCGCCCTGTTTTCTTCCGACCCGAACTTCACGCGCGACGTGACGACACGGCTCGACGCGCTGGCGATCTACGACGTCAAGGTCTCGGAGGCGGTCGAGTTCCTGAAAGGGCCGCCGGTCGATGCGCGGCCGGGCATCATCATCCTCGATCTCGGCAGCGGCGAGCTGCTCGGCAACAATGCGCTCGTCGAGGCGCGCTCGGCCTGGGCGTCGGTGCCGCTGATCGCGGTTTCGGGCGAGCTGACGTCCGAGCAGACGCGGGTGCTGGTGCGCATGAACGCGTCGGACTGGCTGCACAAGCCGCTCGACGCCAAGGAGCTGCTCAACGCCGTCACTTTCCACGAC
>NZ_RZSL01000479.1:0-4846 GCF_003997355.1 Mesorhizobium sp. M1E.F.Ca.ET.041.01.1.1
GCCGGCGACATGCCAAAGCGGCGTCAGCGAAAAGGCCTCGTCGTCGGCGACGGGCATGGACCTGACATTGCCGCTTCGTCCGGCATCGCGCGCTGCGGCGGCGCCGGTCTCAAAACCCTCGCGCAGGCAGGTGCCAAGGCCGAAGGCGCCGTTGGCGGCGCCTGCCGCGGCCATGCCGGGCGGCGCGCCGTCCGGCACGAAGGCGGCGATGTCGTCGCGCCATTTCGGTCGGCCGCGGTGGTAGGAGGTGAGGCCGACGGCCGGGTTCCAGCCGCCGGAAATCGCGAGCCCGTCGGCTTCGACTTCGGCGTGCGCGCCGCCGGTCAGCGAAACGGAAATCTTGCGCACGCCGTCCTTGCCGCCGTCGACGGCGGAGACGGAGCCGTGCAGCACCGGGAAGCCGACCTTGGAGGCAAGCGAGCGATGCGCCGGCGAGATCTCGGGCCGCGCATCGATCACGGCGGCGACCTGCAGTCCGGCGGCGATCGCCGTCTCCACCGTGCGCCAGCCATCCTCATTGTTGGTGAAGAGCGCGATGCGCCGCGCCGGCGTCGCCGCGTAACGGGCGATGTAGCTGCGCATGGCGGACGCCATCATCACGCCCGGCGTGTCATTGCCGGCAAAGACGATGGGACGTTCGATCGCGCCGGTAGCGACCACGCAGCGCTTGGCGACGATGCGCCACAGCCGCTGACGCACCTGATGCTCGGGCGGCACCGGCAGATGGTCGTTGACGCGTTCGACCGCGCCATAGGTGCCGCCGTCATAGACGCCGAACAGCGTGGTGCGCGCCATTATGCGGACATACGGCATCGCCGCGAGCTCGCTCAGCGTGCGCGCAATCCACTCCGAGGCCGGCAATCCATCGATCGTGCCACCATCGGCCAGCAGGCGGCCGCCGAGGACAAAATCTTCCTCGCACAGGATGACGCGCGCGCCGCTGCGACCGGCAGCGAGAGCCGCCGCCAGGCCCGCCGGACCCGAGCCGGCGATCACCACGTCGCAATGCGCCCAGGCCTTGTCATAGTGATCCGGATCGGAAACGCCGGCGGCACGGCCGAGGCCGGCGGCGCGCCGGATCGCCGGCTCGTAGATCGCTTCCCAGAATTTTGCCGGCCACATGAAGGTCTTGTAGTAGAAGCCGGCGACGAAGATCGGCGCGAATAGCTGGTTGACCGACATGACGTCGAAACGGAGCGACGGCCAGCGGTTCTGGCTGGCGGCTTCCAGGCCATCATAAAGCTCTGCCGTCGTCGCCTTGGTGTTCGGCTCACGCCTGGCGCCGCTGCGCAGCTCGACCAGCGCGTTGGGCTCTTCCGAACCTGCGGTCAGGATGCCGCGCGGGCGGTGATATTTGAACGAGCGGCCGACCAGCTTGACGCCGTTGGCGACCAGCGCGGAAGCTAGCGTATCGCCCTTGAAGCCGAAGAGAGTCTTGCCGTCGAAGCGGAAGCTGAGCGCGTCCGAGCGATCGATGAGGCCGCCGGACGGGAGGCGATTGGATTGGCTGGAAATCACGATGCCCGGCCTTCGATTGGTTCGACTTCATGGGAGACGTTTGCGCCGCCCCTTACCCTCCCCCTTGTGGAGAGGGTCGCTGCGAAACAGCGGGGCGGGGGGACGGCGCCGACCCCCACCCGGACCTGCGGTCCGACCTCCCCACAAGGGGGAGGTAGGGAGCTGGCGATCTTCGCCGCAGCACTGACTTCGACAGGAGAACTCATTTCGCAACCTGCCTAGCCCCAGCGCCCGCCGCCGGCTCTACGGCCGAAATCTCATGCGTCAGCGTGTTGCGGGTGACCCTTAGCCAGGCCCGGCAGCCGCCGCCATGATACCAGTGCTCGCTCATCACGCCGGCGATGTTGTCGCGCAGGTAAACGTAGTCGTAGACGGCGTCCTCGCCGGCCTCGGCCGTGGGCCGTTGCGGCTTGGCGTCGCCGAGATAGGTGAACTCGCCGAGTTCGCGTTCTCGCCGCAGAAGGGACAGACTATCCGCATGACAGGGCCTTCAGTGCAGGTTCGGTTGGGCGCCCTGGCCCTTTTCGTCGATCATGGCGCCGCGCTGGAACCGGTCGAGGCGGAAGCGGGCGGCTTCCTTGTGCGGTACGTCGCGCGCGATGAGATGGGCAAAGACCAGGCCGGAGCCGGGCGTTGCCTTGAAGCCGCCGTAGCACCAGCCGGCATTGAGATAGAGGCCATCGACCGGGCTCTTGTCGATGATCGGCGAGCCGTCCATCGACATGTCCATGATGCCGCCCCATTGGCGCAGGAGCCGCACGCGGCCGATCATCGGGATCAGCGCCATGCCGCCTTCGCAGGCATCCTCGACGACCGGCAAATTGCCGCGCTGGGCATAGGAATTGTAGCCGTCGATGTCGCCGCCGAAGACCAATCCGCCCTTGTCGGACTGGCTGACGTAGAAGTGCCCGGCGCCGAAGGTCATGACGTTGGGCAAGAGCGGCTTGATCGCTTCGGAGACGAAGGCCTGCAGGACGTGGCTTTCGATCGGCAGCCTCAGTCCCGCCATTGCCGCGACGCGAGACGAAGAGCCGGCAACCGCCATGCCGACCTTGCCGGCGCCGATCCGGCCGCGCGAAGTCTCGACGCCGGTCACCTTGCCGTTGGCGTTGCGCTCGAAGCCGGTGACCTCGCAGTTCTGGATGATGTCGACGCCGAGTTCGCTCGCCGCATGCGCATAGCCCCAGACCACGGCGTCGTGGCGCGCCGTGCCGCCGCGCCGCTGCAGCAGCCCGCCCTGGATCGGAAACCGCGCATTCTCGAAATTCAGGAACGGCATCATCTTGCGAACCGCCGCCTGGTCGAGCAGCTCCGCGTCGATGCCGTTGATGCGCATGGTGTTGCCGCGCCGGGCAAAGGCGTCGCGCTGGGCGTCGGAGTGATAGAGGTTGATCACGCCGCGCTGGCTGACCATCGCGTTGTAGTTCAAATCCTGCTCCATCCGCTCCCACAGCTTCATCGAAAGCTCGTAGAAGCCGGTGTTGCCGGGCAGGCCGTAATTGGAGCGGATGATGGTGGTGTTGCGGCCGGCATTGCCGGAGCCGATCCAGCCCTTCTCCAGCACAGCGACATTGCGGATGCCGAATTCGCTGGCGAGGAACCAGGCCGTCGCCAAGCCGTGACCGCCGCCGCCGATGATCACCACTTCGTAGCGATCCTTGGGCGCCGCGTCGCGCCAGGTGGGCTTCCAGTTCTTGTGGCCGGAGAGGGCGGCGCGGGCGAGCGAGAAGATCGAGAGGCCGCTCGCCTTACGCCGAACCTTTCTTGACGCATCGGATTTGCCCGAAGACCGCTTCACACTTTTCGGTCCGATGCTTCTAGATATCCAGCGTGTGGTCGCGCTCCCACTGCGTGAAGTGCGAAGCATAGGAATTCCATTCCTGCTGCTTCAGCTTTAGATATGCCGACGAAAATTCCTCACCCAGCGCCGCCTTGAGCGATTTGTCGTTGTCGAATTCGCGCAACGCATCGAGCAGGTTGAGCGGCAGTTTCGGCGCATCCGTCACGGTATGGCCGAACTGGTACATGTCGATGTCGTAGCGCTTGCCGGGATCGGCCCTGGAGCGGATGCCGTCGAGGCCGGCGGCGACGATCACGGCCTGCAGCAGGTAGGGATTGGCCGCGCCGTCGGGCAGGCGCAGCTCGAAGCGGCCGGGACCGGGCACGCGCACCATATGGGTGCGGTTGTTTCCGGTCCAGGTCACCGTGTTCGGGGCCCAGGTCGCGCCCGAAATCGTGCGTGGCGCGTTGATGCGCTTGTAGGAGTTCACCGTCGGATTGGTGATCGCGGCTAGCGCCGAGGCATGCTTCATGATGCCGCCGAGGAAGTTCCTGCCCTTGGCGGACAGCCCGAGTTCTTCCGAATTGTCGGCGAAGACATTGGTCTTGCCGGTCTCGTCCCAAACCGAGATATGCGCATGGCAGCCATTGCCGGTCAGGCCCTGGAAAGGCTTGGGCATGAAGGTCGCGCGCAGGCCGTGCTTTTCCGCGACAGACTTGACCATGAACTTGAAGAAGGAGTGCTTGTCGGCGGTTGCCAGCGCGTCGTCGAAGGCCCAGTTCATCTCGAACTGGCCGTTGGCGTCCTCATGGTCGTTCTGGTACGGGCCCCAGCCGAGGGCCAGCATGTGGTCGCAGATCTCGGCGATCACGTCGTAGCGTCGCATCACCGCCTGCTGGTCATAGCAGGGCTTGGACGCAGTGTCGTACTGGTCCGAGATGGCGCTGCCGTCCGGCGAGATCAGGAAGAACTCGGCCTCGATGCCGGTCTTGACATGCATGCCGTCGCGGGCGGCCTCGGTGATCAGCCGCTTCAGCGTGTTGCGTGGCGCCTGCTCGACCGACTTGTCGTCCATGATGCAGTTGGCGGCAACCCAGGCGACCTCGCGCTTCCATGGCAGTTGAATCACCGAATCCGGATCCGGCACAGCCAGCATGTCGGGATGCGCCGGCGTCAGGTCGAGCCACGTCGCGAAACCGGCGAATCCGGCACCGTCCTTCTGCATGTCGGCGATCGCCTGCGCCGGCACCAGCTTGGCGCGCTGCCCGCCGAACAGGTCGGTGTAGGAGATCATGAAATATTTGACGCCGTTCTCCTTGGCGAATGCGGCGAGATCGTTCCCCATTATAGTTCCTCGCTTATGTGATCTTGGAAGTCTGTCTTAGAAGCCGTTCTTCCCCGGTATCCAGTTGGTGCCAGCAAGCGGCACGCCGGCCATGGCTGCCGCCTCGATCGAAAGCGAACAGAGATCTTCCGGCTCGAGATTGTGCAGGTGATTTTTGCCGCAGGCGCGGGCGATGGTCTGCGCCTCCAGCGTCATCACCTTCA
>NZ_RZSL01000047.1:0-20724 GCF_003997355.1 Mesorhizobium sp. M1E.F.Ca.ET.041.01.1.1
CGCTGGTCCCGCCGTTGAACAGCGGCACGCCCTTGGCATCGAGCACGCCGAGCCTGCCCACCATCGCTTCCAGCCCGGTGCGGTAGCCGGTGGCGGCAATGACGATGTCGGGCGAGATCGCCTGGCCGTTCTCGAGAACCACGCTGTCGTGCCTGAATTCCTTGACCTGCGGCACGAGGATGATGCGGCCGGCCTTGATCGCTTCGACCGCGCCGTCGTCGGCGGCGATCGCGGTATAGTCCGAGCCGAGGCGGCTGGCGCCGCCCGACGGGGCAGGGGGCAGGCCATATTTCCTGAGGTCGCCGAAGGCCAGCCGCTGCGTCGCCGCCATCACCGCGTCCGCCAGCCTGGCCGGCAGGCGCGCCATGACCGGCGAGAAGCGATGCACGGCGACCTTGCCGATGCGCTTGGGTAAGAGCGAAGGCCCGTTGCGCGCCGCAAGCCACATCTGTCCCGTCTCGACGCCGGAAAGATGGTTGAGCGCGTCGAAGCCGGAATTGCCGGCGCCGACCACCAGCACTTTCTTTCCGGCATAGTCGCTCGCCCGGCCGAAATCGGCCGAATGGATGACCTTGCCCGAGAAATCCTTCATGCCTTTCCAGGCTGGGATGAAGGGTTGCCGGTCGCGCCCGGTGGCCACCACCACATGCCGCGCCGCCCGGGAGCCTGAGCTGGTGTTGACCAGCCAGTGGTCACCACGGAATTCGATTTCCCGAACGACGACGCCGAAGGCGATCGGCAGCCGGTGCGTCTGGGCGAAGTCGTTGAAGAGACGGATCACCGCGCTGCGATGCGGGAAGGCGGGGGTGCCTTTCGGAAAGGAAACGCCGGGCAGCGTCGAGAGGTCGCGATGCGTGTTGAGATGCAGGTTGTCGTGGCGGCGGTGCCAGGGCTCGGCCAGCCGTCCCTCACGCTCGAGGATCTCGGTGGCGATGCCTGCCTCGATCAGCGCGTACGCCACCGCCAATCCGGCCGCGCCTGCGCCGATCACGATTGCGCCGTCGAGGATTGCCGGCTCGCCGGTCCGGTCCGACGAGATTTCCGCTTCCATGCCCATTCTTGTCTTTGTCGTCGTCATGGCCCCAAGTGGCACGACCGTGTATCCGACATATGCCGCCGACGAGGCAATGGGAATAGCCCTTGTTGCGGAGAGTCCCGGCATTGTGTCGCGGATAAGAGGCTAACCGTTGGCGGGATCAGCGTGGCGGTGCACCAGCTTGAAGGCGCCGTCCTCCAGCCGGAACACCTCCGTGACCCGCAGGGTCATCTCGGCAGGCTGGCCGTTCTTGCCCATGCGCGCCTTGGCATGCTGCAGCCCGGTCCAGAACGCCAGCTCGCCGCTCGCGGAGGCCTGCAGCACCTCGAGATCGGTGCTGCCGCCCTGGTGGAAGCTGGCGGCGTCGCGCTCGTAGCGTCCGGCGACGGCTTTGGCGCCTTCGAGATGGTCGCCGCGCGGCGAAAAGAAGGTGGCGGGCTCGCTATGCGTCACGATCGCCTTCAGCGATGTGGCGTTGCCGTTGACATAGTCCTCGGCGATTTTCTCGCGCTGCTTCATGAAGGCGTCGAACGACGAGCCGCCGGGCCGCACGGTTCTGATCCACGTCTCCAGCGCGCCCATGAAAGTCTCCAGAAAGGCGGCGGTATCGCCGTCCTTGACCGCGCCGTTGGCGTCGAGGAGCTCGGCGGCGTTGCTGATATAGGCCTCCGGCTGCTGCATCACCGGCATGTCGAGGAAGACGAAGGTCTGCCGTATCGCATGGTTGGCGCCGAAAGCGCCGAGCTTGTTGGGCGTGACGCTGACAACGCCGGCGGGCAGGCCCTTGAAGACGCTTTTGCCCGATGGGCGCGAGCCGACATCGAGCGCGTTCTTCAGGCAGCCTGGGATCGACCGGTTGTATTCCGGCGTGACGAAGAGCACCGCATCGCATTCCCTGACGGCGGCGCGGAAAGTCGACCAGGCGGCAGGCGGTGTGTCGCCGTCGAGATCCTCGTTGTAGAGGGGCAACTCACCGATTTCGATGAAGCGGCAACGCAGCGAATCCGGCGCGCGGGCCGCCAGCGCCTTGGCGATCTTGCGGCTGAAGGATTGGGCGCGCAGGCTGCCGACGAGCACGGCCAGTTGCAGGACGGGATGTTCGGTTGTCATGATCATGGCGGACTGTCCGGGCTTGGGTGACAAGGAATGGCGACGCTTCGTGGTGCTCTGCCGCCCTGCAAGCCGTCATCCGATGGCTGGAGCGGCTGGTCGCCTGACCTTCCGTTAATGTCCGGGGCGACGCGAGGGTTCCCCGTGCCAGTCACGACCGTCCGCCGGACCATGGCCGCTTGACCATGGCCGCTTGCGGGCGGCGCCGTTGCACAGTATTGACGGGTTGGCGCGCGACCTCAGGCTCCAACCGGGCTTTCGGACGGGCGCCGCGAATAGGGTGCCCGGTCTTCGGGCGGCAACGAGGTGGTCATGTCCGCGCGCATTTTCAGCCCAGCCAAAACCGCGATGCAGTCCGGCAAGGCCAAGACCGGCCACTGGGTGCTGGAGTTCGATCCCGCCGAGCGCAAGAAGATCGACCCGCTGATGGGCTACACGACTTCGGGCGACATGCTGAGCCAGGTGCGGCTCACTTTCGACACCAAGGAAGAGGCGGTCGCCTACGCCGAGAAGCAGGGCATTGCCTTCCGCGTCGAGGAGCCGAAGGAGACGAAGCGCCGGCAGATTTCCTATTCGGACAATTTCCGCTATGACCGCAAGACGCCCTGGACGCACTAAGCAATTCCAGGAAAAGTGCGCAGCGGTTTTCCGTCCTGAATTGCGTAAACAAAAATCGGAGCGGACCATCCATTTTGGATAGAATGGCTCCGCATAGTGGCATCAGCCGGCCCCGGCCGGCCAGCGGTCCCGTAGCTCAGCTGGATAGAGCACCGGCCTTCTAAGCCGATGGTCGCAGGTTCGAATCCTGCCGGGATCGCCATTCCATCGATGAGAGACCCTCTCCGCGAGAGATAGGGCAACCGAGGCGAGATTGATGTGGCTGGTACTGAGGGCCAACGATTCAGACCAGAATACGTGGTTGAAAGTGTTCACGCCACCCTTCGATCCCTACGTTGAATTAATGCCGCATGAGTTCGGCGACCAATTGCTTGTCCTCAAGGCGCAAGACCTGGACAATCTCACCACCCTCAAGGATGTGTACAACGTTGGTGACGGCATAGTCCGCACCTTGAACGGGATCGTTGCGGGCATAATGGGAAAGTCATCTGTTGAACCTGACGGTGCCGCCGAGATGCGCCAAGGCAAGCTGATCCGCCATGTGATGCTGAGGGCGGAAACAGCACATTTTTCCTTTGGCGGTCCGTCAGCTGAATTCCATATCGTCATTCGAGACAAGGACGGCAACATTGTTGTGCCGCCGCCTGCGCCGACTGCGGCCCAAAGCCGATATGCCGCCTCACGGAAAGACGATCTGCTGGCGCATGCGCTCAATTATTGCGCCGGAGAGCCAGGCTGGTTCGACCTGTATAAGGCGATGGAGTGCTTAGAGCAGGCAGGGTATGGGAAAAAGGATAAGGAGATGATCCGGTTCAGCCATACCGCGAACTGGTTCCATCGTCACCATGATACGAAGAATCCTCCGCCGGCGAATCCCATGGATCTGCGAGATGCCCGGCGACTGCTGCGCGGACGCATCAATCACGCTCTCGATGACGTGGCTAAAGTGAACGCCACACAACCCGCCTCTCGCGCTTGATTTCGACCAGCCGGTGGAAGCCGATGCTGTGAGCTTGGCCGCCGAGTCCGCTATCTAACTAGCGCCACGACCTTGCTGGCGCTTCGCAATATCTTGCATCACCTTCTGATAGCGCTCGCCAGCCTGAATCTCGGCCTGAAGGGCGGCGTTCTCTGAGGCTAAGCCTTGAATGGTTCCTTGAAAGTCTGCGCGGAATTCGACCACAGCTCGACCGGTGCGCGCCACATCGCTTGCCACGCCAAAAAGCAAATCCATGAGGGTTATGGCGACGCTGCTAGTTAGCCAAAGGTCAGTCCGGACAAAATACTCATCTTCGATATCGAAGAACGGAGCGTTAGCTGCCGAGCGATCGTCAGCCATGCGAAAGGTACTGTCGCCACTAATGATGTTCGCATGGGCGGCATGGCTATTGATATGGCCCTTAGTGCTTGAAACCCACTCAGATTTATCACGATAATTTTTTTCAAGCCACTTGTAGCGCTTGCTGGTCAATTTTTGCGAGGGATCCATGATCCCGAACGCATCCACGTCCACAAAATGCTCCGTGTCTGGGTGGGCGATCGCGAAAGCAGCTGCTGCACCCGCCTCGAGTACCTGGCGCAGATCCATCATAGCCTGCACCCTGTGAAGCCGGAGGGTCGAGAAAAAGCTGAGAGTGTGGTGCTTCTTCATTAGGGAAAACAAACGGCCGAACATTTCGGCCCGATCCCGCTCGATACTCGCTATGCAGAGCGAAAAGTACATCGTTGCAGCACGGGCATGCTTATAATGCTGCCCGTAGCGCTCGGGGCCATCCAACAGCATTGCCCGCTCGCTATCAATGATCTCCTCTAAGGTCGACTGCGGATAGGTTCGCATCGGATTGCCCTGCTGGAACACACAGAGAACAAAAACCTTGTGGGAAAACCCTGCCTTTGCAGGCGGAGTGACTCAAGTGCCTGTAGATTAGGGATTGCTGGCTGGGGCTGCGGCGTCCCTCGACCAGAGAAAGCGCCGCAACCCGGTGCCAGATGGCGCACCCGCGGGCCGGAGGTGGCTGCAACCACTTCCGGTTCGGGTGTCACCACAATGGTTACAACTTGTAAATTTCGCAACGGGCGAAATTTTAGATCACAGCATTTTGGAGCGGAACCGCATGGCTCGTTATGGCGGTTTCGTGATCGGCAGATCAGGTCCAGAAGACGCCGGACGGCCTGTGGATAGTAACCTCCCATTCACCATGACATGGCCTTCGCGTTGAACACGGACGTCAGACTCGCCGAAATGAAAGGGCCTGAACACACAGGCGCCCCCGCAGCCCAGCGGCCGACGTTTTCATGTACCCCGCGGGATGCACCCTGAACGCTCTCGAGTATACGTCGGCCGCGCTGCGGTTTCCGTCAGATTGCCCGGCACAAAATCAAGCCCGCCCCGGCGATGGGAAGCCGGAACGGGCTCGGCTTGGGTCTGGAACCCTGTAGTCAGCAGACTACAGGGAGGAAACAGGTCGGCGGCTGCAATGTTCCGAAGCTTTTCTCGACTGCGCGGCCAGGGGCGGATGGGGACGCCCGGGCGTGTTCGTTCCGGAATTGCCTGGCGCTCAGGCCAGCAGGCCGGCCGCCTTCGCCGCCCTGCGCAGGGTTTTGCGGGCTTCGGCTGGGCTTCTCAAACCGTCGAGGGCGTCGCGGCAGACGCGGCTTGCCGACCGCCAGGTGCGGTCGCGCGCCCGCCTTGGCCAGCGCTGGTCCAGGCATTCGACGGCCTCGAAGCAGCTTGAGACCCTGTGTTGTCCGCTTGGCTCGAAATCGATCACGACCGGCTCGGAAAACCAGACGTCGTTCATCACATCCTCCGTTCGTATGGCCGTCTTTTGATCAGCAACCGGCACCGGCTGGCGCCCGGTGGGATGTGGGTCCGGCACGATTGGCGGACCCGTGCGTTAACCACCCACCGCCGATAATGTTCCGAAGAATTTTGGATCGGCGATGCGCCACGCTGCCCGGGCCGGCCAGGTCATTCCGGCGGCCTCTCGTCGGCGGAAAATGAGCGCTCTATTCGACCAGCACATGCGCCTCGCGCGCGGCGCTGACGAAAGCTTCCCTGGCATTGTCGGCCGGAACGTCGCCGCTCATTGCCCGGCGGCAGGCGCGCAGCGCCGCGCCGTGCTGCGCGCTGCCGGCGTCGCGCCACTGGCCCGTCAGCAATTCCACGGCCTGCTGCGCGTTGGAAATATGCCGAATCGAGCCCGCTATGCCGACGGTGACTTCGACCGGCCTGGAAAACCATCCCTGGATCATCGCGAAACCCCTGATGCGTTATGGCGGATCAGAAACGCGCAACTGCCCGGCAGGTTTCATCCCGATATTTCAAGAGGATGTGAGCAGCGCGCCGACAGCCGGCATGATCCGCCTCTATCGCCCGAGCGGCTTGCGGGACAGTTCCACGAGTTCGGCCTCGTCGGTGATGCCGGCCATGTAGTTGGCGATGATACGCGAGGCGCGCGCCTGCTTCTGCTCCTCGGTTTCTCCGGCGATGCGGCCGCTCTCGAAGACGCGCCCAAACATGGCGGTCTCGTCCGGTGTGAACGTGTTTCGCGAAATATTGGACATGGCTTTCTCCTCCATGTCCCCCTTCCTGCCCCGGCTGATATTAACACGGGTTCGGAAATGAGGGTGAGTCTCGAAAACATGGTGGCGATGCGCCTTCCTGCGTGGCGCTGTCGCCGCCAGGTTCTTCATCTCGCGCCTGGTCCGAGGCCTGCCGGATGCGGCGCCGGCCTCGCTATATCCTTGCCGAAACAACGAAGCGCTGATACTCATTAGCGGCGTGGAATTATTCCGAGTCTGCGCCAACTTGCGTCACACAATATTGCGGCGCATGCTGTCCGAGGCCAATACCCCGACGTGGTGGCAACCGGGTTACGAAGGGATTTGGTCGACAAAGAAGCAGGGCAGGTTCCGATTCCGTGTCGGAGCAGGTCCACCAAATGCTCTGGAATTCTGAAGCCATTGCCCCCATGGCGTCGGAAGAGCATGAACATGGGGAAATCGATGGTCACGAAGAAACTTACCGCCAACGCAGAAAGCGCGGCAGCCTTTCTCGCGGTGATGGGCAACGAGAAGCGTCTGCTCATCATGAACTACCTGGCAGAGGGCGAACTGTCGGTCGGCATCCTCGCCGACAAGGTCGAACTCAGCCAGTCCGCACTCTCCCAGCATCTGGCCAAACTGCGCAGGTTTGGCCTGGTCGACACCCGCCGCGACCGCCAGATGGTCTACTACTCCTGCAAGTCGTCCGCGGCGCGTGAGCTCCTCGCGCTGCTCGACGGGCTGCTGACCATGGACCGGCCGCTCGCCGGCCCGGCCCGGCAAGCTCTTGTCGAGAGGATGCGGCGGCCACAGGCCGCCTGACCGGCTGCGACGCAGGCGAGGGCAGGTTGCCTTCGCCTTGCGTGGCGTCATTCCAGGAAAAGCGCGCGGCGGTTTTCCGTCCGGAATTGCGAATAGTTTGAGCGGTTTGGCAGAAAGCTGAACCGCTCGAACTGCGCGGACTGCGGATGGTCGGCAACGGGTCGCGTGTGCGGCGCCGGACGTTGCGCTTGGCGCGTCTCCTCAATTGGTCGAAGCCTTACCGATTCTTAATTTAGCGGCCGCAAGTCTGCCAAGAAGGCCCGCGACACCGGGGCTCCTCGATCGGAGTTGTGCAATGGCCATCATCACCACCTACACGTCCACGCAGAAGTTCCTCCATTGGGCTCTCTTTGCCCTCGTCATTCTGCTCTATGCGCTGACCTATGGCGAAGAGTTCTATCCCCGTGGCGATCCCACGGTGGACGCCATTTGGCGATTGCACATTTCCTTCGGCCTTCTGCTTGCCGCGTTCGTGCTTTGGCGGGTGGTTCTGCGCGGCCTGAGAGGGAGGCCGGGTCTCCCGGCAGAGATGTCCGGGCTCGAGCAAACCGCGGCGAAGGCCGGACATGTCCTCCTCTACGGTCTGCTGATCGCGATCCCCGTCCTCGGCATTTTCCTGACCTGGTTCCGGGGCGACGCGTTGAGCTTCTTCGGCCTGTTTGCGGTACCGTCGCCATTCACACCGGACAAGGCGACCGCCAGGAACATCCGTGAACTGCACGAGCTGTGCGCCAACGGCATACTGATCGCCGCTGGCCTGCACGCCTTGGCCGCGCTCTATCATCATTTCGTCCGCAGGGACGGAGTGCTGGCAAGAATGCTTCCCGGCGGCTGATGCACGTCGCCCAAAGTGCTGGAGCGGTTTGGGAGAACGACATGCACAAAATCAGAAACCCTTGGCGCGTGGAGCGAATCTGAAAGATCGCGACGCAGCGGGCTGGTTCCACTCGTCTTGCGCTGCGTCCGGCCGCTCCGGCCATGACGGCTCGGCATCCATCACTTTTCGTTGAAAGACAAGTGCGTGCGAGCCGGAATGCGGCGGTAAGTGACTGAATAAAATCATATTCCGGCACAGCGCCCGGGGCGCGCGCGGCCCGAAGTTTACGGATTTGTAAATCGCCCGCCGGACCGCCCTTGGCTAGACTTTCCGCGATCCACACCCCCGGATCATGACGGGCCAAACTTCCACTTTGGCTTCGTTAAGAGGCTCGCCGCTCCCGGCGGGCCTCTTTCGTTGGGGTAAAGCCACAAGCTTACGGTGTGGCTTGCCGGCGCGTGACGACGCTGCGCACGGCAAGCACCAGCACGGTGATGATGATCAGGATCACCGAGAGCGCTGCGATCGCCGGGTCGATGTTGTCGCGCAGGCCCATCCACATCAGGCGCGGCAGGGTGATGGCGTTCACCGAGGTGATGAACAGCGTCACGCCGATCTCTTCCCAGGAGAGCACGAAGGAGAGGAGCGCCGCGGTGACGATGCCGAACTTGATGTTGGGCATGATGACGCGCGTCGCGCGCTCCCAGACGCTGGCGCCGAGGCCGCGTGCGGCAAGGTCTATGCGCCGGTCGAGCTGGCTGAGCGACACTAAAATAAGCACCGTGGCGAAGGGCACCGTCATCACCGAATGCGCCATGGCCACGCCCAGCCAGGTGTCGTAGCCGAAGAAGGACGAGATGCCGGAGACCGAGGTGAGCAGGAAATAGAGCGTCACCGCCGAGACCACCGGCGGCACCACCATCGGCAGCAGCACGAAGCCGACAAGAGCGGCCGTGAAGCGCGGCTGGAACATCCAGACGCCCAGGCTGAAGGTGAGCGCCAGCACCGTGGAAAGGGCGCTGCTGACCACGCCGATGCGAATCGACAGCAGGATGGAGTCCAGCCAGCGCGGGTCCTCGATCAGCGAGCGGTAGTGGCGTAGCGACAATTCCCCGGTCGGCATGGTCAGCATGCGGCTCGGCGTCAGCGACACCGGGATCACCGCCAGCAGCGGCAGAAGCAGGAACAGCGCCACGAGCACTGCGAGGATGAGCGAGACGGGGCCGGGGCGATAGGTCGGCATCGCGCTACACCAATTGTTTCGGTTTGACGTAGCGGAACAAGAGCGCCATCAGCGCGCCGACGAACACCACCAGCACGACGCTGATCGCCGCGCCCAAGCCCCAGTCCGGGCTCTGGAAGATGCGCAGATAGATCAACTCCGCGATCATCACGCTGCGGCCGCCGCCGAGGATCGCCGGCGTGACGAAGAAGCCGAGCGAGAAGACGAAGACGATCATAGCCGAGCCGATGATGCCGGAGCGCGTCATCGGCACGAACACCGTCCAGAAGGTGCGCATGCGGCTGGAGCCCAGGCCGCGCGCGGCAAGGAGCACGCGCTCGTCCAGGCTGCGCATGGCCGAGGCCAGCGGGAACACCGCGAAGGGGATGAGGAAATGCGACATGCCGACGATGACGCCGAACTCGTTGCGCACCAGCGTCAGCGGCTCGGAGATGAAGCCGATCGATTGCAGCCAGGTGTTGATCAGGCCGCGGTTGGAGAGCAGCGCCACCCAGCCGAAGGCGCGCGTCAGCACCGAGATCCAGAACGGCACCAGGATGCAAAATTCGGCGAGCACGCGCTGCACCGGGCTGCCGCGCACCCAGACCACGGTGATCGCATAGGCTGCGGTGACCGAGACGATGGTGACGATCGCGGCGATGCGCAGCGTGCGGATGAACACCGATTGCACCAGCGGGTCGCTGACCAGCGCGCCATATTGGCCGAGCCCCGGCGTCGGCAAGGTGAAGCTCCACTTCACCACGCCGAGAAAGGGCCAGGCATAGGCAAGGACGAGGAACAGGAGCAGCGGCGCCATCAACAGCGCCGCGCCCATCCTTTCGGAGAGGATGCCTCTCATGTCAGGGTCGCATCTCGGCCTGGATCAGGCGGAGATGATCTTGGTATATTCGTCGAGCGCCTTGCCATAATTCTTGGCGTACCAGTCCATGTCGAGCGGGATCTGCTTCTTCATGTTCTCCGGATCGACCGGGTTGATGCGCTTCTTGTCGGCCGGGATCAGCGCGTCGGCGGCCGGATTGGCAGGGCCTTGGCCGAGCTTTTCGAACATCACCAGTTCCTTCTGCGGGTCCTGGGTGCTGGCGATGAACTTCATCGCCGCTTCCTTGCCGCCGGGATTGTTCTTCAGCACCGCCAGCGCGCCGGGCGAGATCAGGCCCTGGTCCCAGATGAACTTGATCTGGCCGCCGGAGTCCTGCTCGATCAGCGAGGCGCGCGTCGACCACACGATCGCCATCGAGGCTTCGCCATTGAGCAGCACGCTTTGGCTTTCGGCGCCGCCGCCCCAATAGGAGACGACGTTTTCCTTGAAGGCGGCGATCTTGTCATGCGCCCGCTTAAGGTCCAGCGGATAGAGCGAGGCCGGCGCGACGCCATCGGCGAGAAGGGCTGCCTCCCAACTCGACACGCCCCATTTGTAGAGCGAGCGCTTGCCCGGGAATTTCTTGACGTCGAAGAAATCGGCCATGCCGGTCGGCGCGTTGGAGCCGAACTTCTGCGAGTCGTAGGCGATCACATAGGAGAAGAAATAGGTGGACGCCGCATATTCCCAGCCGAAGCCCTCGCGCATTTTCTTCTTGTCGACGATCGAATAGTCGATCGGCTCGAGCATGCCCTGGCCGCCCAGCGTGATCGCCGAGAACGGATCGACGTCGACCAGGTCCCAGGTCGGCGCGCCGCTCTTGAACTGCGCGGCGATCGCGCCTTCCGTCGGGCCAGAGCCGTCCATCTTGACCGGGATGCCGGTGTCCTTGGTGAAGGCCTGGCCATAGGCCGCGTCGTAAGCGGTGATGGCGTCGCCGCCCCAGTTCACCAGCACCAGTCCCTTCGTCTCGGCGAAGGCGCCTGTCGAGCGCAGCAGCATCGGCGTGCCGGCAAGCACCAGGCCCGCGAGCTGCGCGAACTGGCGGCGCGAAATCTCGCCGCGCTTGGTCCTTTCGGACAGAGACTCGATCGCCTGTTTCCGCGTGTGGTTCATATCGTCGGTCATGTCAGTTCCCCTTGTTTTATTGATCTGATCCGGAAGCCGGTGCGGCGATATCAGGCCGCCTCGGCGCTCATTGTCCTCCGCCCGGTAGGAGGAAGCCCTTCTCGGCCGGCCAGGTCAGCCAGACGGAATTGCCCTTGCTCAAAGCCGCCGCCGCCACCTCGTTCGGCACCGAGACGGTGACCTTCGCGCCCTGGCGCGTGGTGAGGTCGAGCTTGGTTGCGGCCCCGAGATAGGTCGAGGCGACAGCGGTCGCCGCAATGCCGTTTTCGCCGGACGCCGCCTCCGGCGCGATCGACATGTGCTCGGGGCGGATGGCGAGGATGGCATCGCCCTTTATCGCTTCGGCCTTGCAGCGCATGTTGACCGCGCGGTCCTCGCAGAGACCGGTGGCGCCGTTGTCGGCCGGCTTGACGCCCTTCACCGGCAGCATGTTGATCTCGCCCAGGAACTCGGCGACGAAGCGGTTGGCCGGGCGGTCGTAGACCTCGTCCGGCCTACCCACCTGCAGGAGCTTGCCGTGGTTGAAGATGGCGACACGCGACGACAGCGCCAGCGCCTCGCTCTGGTCGTGGGTGACGAAGACGAAGGTGGTGCCGGTTTCCTGGTGCAGCCGCTTCATCTCGGCCTGCATCTGGCCGCGCAGGCTCTTGTCCAGCGCCGAGAACGGCTCGTCGAGGAGGAGCACGCCCGGCTCGAACACCAGTGCGCGGGCCAGCGCCACGCGCTGCTGCTGGCCGCCCGAAAGCTGCGCCGGCAGCTTCTTCTCGTGGCCCTTGAGGCCGACGCGCTCGATCATCTCGCCGACACGGCTTTTGATCTCTGAAGCCGATTTCTTGCGCACCTTGAGCGGGAAGGCGATGTTCTGTTCCACGCTCATATGCGGGAACAGCGCATATCCCTGGAACACCATGCCGGCGGCGCGCTGCTCGGCCGGGCGGTCGGTGATGTCGGCGCCGTCGCTGAAAAGGCGGCCTTCGCTCGGCTGCACGAAGCCGGCCAAAATCATCAGGAAAGTGGTCTTGCCGGAGCCCGAGGGCCCGAGCAGGGTCAGGAACTCGCCGCGGCCTATATCGAGCGTCAGATCGTCCAGCGCCCGGAACGAGCCGAAGCTTTTGCCGATCCCGTTCGCCTTGATCTCTGCGGCCCGGCCGGGTTGCTGCATCCTGCCTCTTCCTTGGTCTCAGGTGAAATCGTAGGCAGGGCGGGGGCTCACCGCAACCGAATAGTTTTCGCCTGATCGGCAAATTTGATTCACGGGTGGCGCCAAATCTCCCCCCTTGAGGGGGAGATGTCGCCGCAGGCGACAGAGGGGGTCGCCGCGCGTGGAGCGCCGACGGCCAGCGCGACGCCGATGGTGCTGGCGCTCTTCGTGAGACGACCCCCTCTGACCGCTTCGCGGCCATCTCTCCCTCAAGGGGGGAGATTAGAGCCTGTTCTCCGAAAGCTTCGCCCTAAGCCACTCGCTGAAGGCATTGAGCACAGGGTGCCCCGCCTTGGCATGCTCGAAGACCAGATAATAGGAGCGCGGCGAGGGGACCGACGCTTCGAACGGCTTGACTAGCCGGCCCTCGCTCAGTGCCCGGCGGCCGGTCAGCTCGTCGCCCATGGCGATCCCCTGGCCGGCGATCGCCGCCGAGAAGACGAGGTTCATGTCGGAAAAGAAGATGCCGCCCTCGGTATCGGGATTTTCCACCTTGGACAGCGCCAGCCAGCGCGCCCAGTCCTCGGTGTCGCTGAGATGCAGCAGATTGGCGCGCAGCACGTCGGCTGGCTTGGAAAAGCCGCCGACCTTGTTGAGCAGCGTCGGGCTGCAGAGCGGCGTGAAGGAGACTTCGCAAAGCAGCTCCACCGCCCGGTTCGGCCAGTTGCCGACGCCGAAGGCGATGAAGGCGTCGGCTTCCGGATTGCTGACATCGTCGAGCCGCCGCGGCGTCAGCACCGAGAGCGCGACGTCCGGATACATCTGCTGGAACTCACCGATATGGGTGCACAAGAACATCGAAGCGAAGCCCGGCGGACAGGAGATGCCGAAGGAGCCGCCGACGCCGGCGCCGCTGTTCTGCGTCACCGCGTCGCCGAGCACGGTCAGCGCCTTCCGGACATCGGCCGCGTAGCGCTGGCCGCGCGGCGTCAGCGCCACGCCCTTGCCGATGCGCTGCAGGAGGTCGAAGCCGAGGTCGCGCTCGAGCAGCCGAAGCTGATGCGAGACGGCGCTGCGGGTGAGGTGGAGCTCGTCGGCGGCGCGCCAAACGCTGCCATGACGGGCAAAACTGTCGAGGGCGCGCAGCGCCTGCGTGGAAGGTATTCGCAAGAGGCCTCAGGTGAACCGAATTTGCACGAGCCGGGAAAACATATCACTTTTTGATGAGCCGCTTCACTGCTTTCTTTGCGGCATGGAGAAACCGGTGACGAGTTCCGCGCAGGAGACCGCGCTCGCCTGCATCGACGGCATCCAGCCGCTCCTGTCGGCCTGGACCCGCACCATCTTCGACTTCGGCGAAACCGCCTGGCGCGAGTACCAGTCGGCCGCCTGGTATGTCGATCGGCTGAAGCGCGAAGGCTTCTCCGTCGAGGAAGGTTCCGGCGGCATGCCGACCGCCTTCTGCGCCCATTGGACGAACGGGGAAGGCCCCACAGTCGGCATGTATGCCGAATACGACGCAGTCCCCGGCAATTGCCAGGACGCCGCCACCGTCAAGCGGCCTCGGCCGGGTCTCAGCGTCGAGGCCGGCGGCCACACCGATCCGCATTCGGGCCTCGGCATCGGCAGCCTCGGCGGCCTGCTCGCCGCCAAGGCGGCGATGCTGGAGCACGGCATAACAGGCACGCTGCGCTTCACCGGCGAGCCGGCCGAGAAGGTGAGGGGCTCGAAGCCGATCCATGCGGCCAAGGGCTATTATGACGGCCTTGCCGGCATGATCTCCTTCCATCCCTTCTACATGCTGCCGCTTTGCAACACGGCGCGCTGGGACACGCATTGCGGCGCGGCCTACGCGATGATCTACCGCTTCATCTGCGACGAACCCGAAAATTGGGCACTCGGAGGCGACGGCGCGCCGATCCCGCAGGCGCATTCGGCGGTCCGCGCGCCCGGCGCCAACGATGCGCTGATGATGATGTACATGGCCTCCAAGGCGCTGCGCGATTCCATGCTGCCGCATCAGGGCGGCTGGTCGATCAGCGAGGCGATCCTGACCGCGGGCCAGGCGACCGCCGACAACCTGCCGGCGGGACTGGCCGAGATCCAATACATGATCCGCGTGCCGACGCTTCGTATGGCCGAGCAGGTCACCGCGGTGCTCGACCGCAACGCGGAAGCGGCGGCGAAGATGAGTGGCTGCCGCTACGAGCGCCACTGGGTGTCGAAGTCGCGGCCGGGGCTGGCCAACCACGCCATAGCAGACATCACCTATCAGGCGCTCGCAGCCGTCGGCCCGCCGCAATGGAGCGACGAGGCGAGGGCGGTTGCCCGCGAGGTGCAGGTCAATGGCGGCGGCGAGGCGACCGAGAATCCGTTCATCGACGAGCTTGAGCGGCTCATTTCGCCGCAGGAAGCGGAGGCGATCCTGCGCCACGACCTGCCGCCTTCGCAGGTCAATTCGACCTCCGACGACTACACCGACATGAGCTGGCACGCGCCGACGGCGCGCTTCTATGTCGCCCGGCCGGCGCTGCGCGCAGCCGATGGCCATGCCTACCCGGCCTGGGCGATGAACGCGCTGGGCGGCATTCCGGCCACCATCGACCCGATGGTCACCTGCGCCGCCAAGACCGTCGCGCTCACCGCGCTTCGCCTGCTCGAGGACAAGGCCGCGCGCGAGGCCGCGATGGACGAATTCGTCAAGCGAACCGGCGGCGGCGTCGGCGGTTCGAACTGGATCGTGCCGCTCTGCGATTACGACCCACCGATCAATTTCCGCTGGCCGGAATATGTCACCACGCCGCGCGGGCGCGACTGGTGGATCCCGTCTGCTTCCACCGCATGACAACAAAACCGATCGAGGAGAACCCCATGACCGTCCATGACCGAATCGTCGCCGAGCCGTTTTCGCTGCAGCGCCGCAACCCCAATGGCGGCACCAAGCCGCTGACCGCCTGGGGCTTCGCCAACGAAACCGATGTGCTGACCGACGTGCTGCTCGGCTCGCCCAATTTCCTACGGCATCTCTCGACCAGCTCGCTGTCCAGAAAGCACCTGCGCGAGGCGCCCTGCAACGTCCAGATCGCGCAGGCGCAGCACAAGGATCTTGTCGCCGCCTACGAGCATTTCGGCGTCAACATCCACTGGCACGAGCCGACGCCGGAACTGCCGATGCAGGTCTATTCGCGCGATTCCAGCGTCATGACGCCCTACGGCGCCTTCATCACCGCCATGGCCAATTGGTGGCGGCGCGGCGAGAATTATGCCGCCATCCGCACCTATGAAAAACTCGGCATCCCGATCTACGACATGGTGACGGCCGGCACCTTCGAGGGCGGCGACTTCAACGTCATCGAGGATGGCGTGGTGCTGATCGGCTGCGGCGGTGCCCGCACGCAGGAAGAGGGCGCGCGCCAGGTGCAGGCCTGGTTCGACAAGGAAGGCTGGGAGACACGGCTAGCCTTCATCGACGAATACTATGTCCATATCGACCTGATGGTGGTGCCGATCGCCGAAAAGCTCACCGCAGTGTGCCTCGCCTGCACCGAACCCGGCATCGTCGACTGGCTGAAGGGCAAAGGCCACGAGATCATCGACGTGCCCTTCCAGGACACGATGGCGCTCGGCTGCAACTTCATGTCGCTCGGCAAGGACAGGGTGATCGCGCCGACCTCCAGCAAGACGCTGATCGAGAAGCTGAAGGCACGCGGTTTCGAGGTCGCGGCCGTCGACATAAGCGAGATCTCCAAGACCGGCGGCGGCATCCACTGCATGGCGCAGGCGCTGAAGCGGGTGCCGGCCTGAGCGCGCTGCTTCGGCCGGCGCAGGCGAGGCAGTCATCCAGGCAATCGCCACTGTCCAGTCACGCAAATGGCGGGCAACGAGCCCGCCATAACTTGCGTGATAGCTAACATAAGAGCACACTAAAATTAGGAGAGGGCTTACCAGCAAAAAAACGGGAGGAAAGCATGAATGCAATAAGCTTCACCACCCTTGAACGCGGCAAGGCGACCGTCGACGCCGCCTCCCTCGAAGCACTTTCGGCACAAATTCGCGGCACGGTGCTGCGGGAAGGTGATGCCGCCTATGACGAGGTCCGCGGCATCTGGAATGGCATGATCGACCGCCGGCCCGGGCTGATAGTGTGTTGCGTCGGCGCCTCAGATGTCGTCATCGCCGTGAATTTCGCCAGGGAAAACAGGCTTCTCGTCTGCGTGCGCGGCGGCGGCCACAACATTGCCGGCAGCGCCGTCTGCGACGGCGGCCTGATGATCGACCTGTCGCTGATGAAATCGGTGCGGGTCGATGTCGCGGCGAAACGGGCATGGGTCGGACCCGGCGCAACGCTCGCCGATGTCGACCGGGAAACGCAGGCCTTCGGACTGGCGTTGCCCACCGGCATCAATTCGACCACCGGTATTGCGGGCCTGACGCTGGGCGGTGGTTTCGGATGGATCACCCGCAAATTCGGGCTGACGATCGACAATCTCGTTTCAGCCGACGTGGTCACCGCCGACGGCAAGTTGCTGCGCGCCAGCCAGAGCGAGAACCCCGACCTGTTCTGGGCGCTGCGTGGCGGCGGCGGCAATTTCGGCGTCGTCACGGCGTTCGAGTTCCAACTTCATCAGTTCGGACCGCAAGTGCTGTCGGGGCTCGTCGTCCATCCCTTCGCCGATGCCGCGAAGGTGCTGAGCGAATATCGCGAGGCGCTCGAGACCGCACCCGACGAACTGACCTGCTGGGTGGTCATGCGGCAGGCGCCGCCGCTGCCGTTCCTGCCGGCCGAATGGCACGGCAAGGAAGTGCTGGTGCTGGCCATGTGCTATTGCGGCGACGCCCAGGCCGCCGAAAAGGCGACGCGGAAGCTTCGCGCCATTGGCACGCCGATCGCCGACGTCGTCGGTCTCAATCCGTTCACCGGCTGGCAGCAGGCCTTCGACCCGCTGCTTGCGCCTGGCGCCCGCAACTACTGGAAGAGCCACGACTTCACCGAGCTTTCCGACGGCGTGATCGAGGTAACCACAGAGGCGATCGCCAGGCTTCCGGGTCCGGAATGCGAGATATTCTTCGGCCATGTCGGTGGGGCCGCGGGCAGGGTCGAGGCGGACGCCACCGCGTTTCCGCAGCGCAACTCGCATTTCGTCATGAACGTCCATGCCCGCTGGCGCGAACCGGCAATGGACAAGGCCTGCATCGACTGGGCTCGCGGTATCTATGACGCGGCAAGGCCCTATGCCGCCGGCACGGCTTATGTGAACTTCATGCCGGAGGACGAGGTCGACCGGGTCGAAGCAGCCTATGGCGGCAACTATAGCCGGCTGCTGGAGATCAAGCAGCGCTACGACCCGCAGAACCTGTTCCGCGTGAACCAGAACCTGCGTGCGAAGGAAGGTCTCAGGGCCGCCTGAGGCCAGGCGTCTTTCGGCGGCGGCGCGGTCAGCCGCGCTGTCGCCAAGCTTCGCTTCCTGGTGCTCAACGCGCAGCCCGCTTCGGCGCGCCAAGCGCATCGAGCCGTTCCTGCAGATGCCCGTTGAGCACGATCATCTCCTTCAGCGCCTTCACCGGATCGCCTTTGTGCTCAGCGATGAAGCGCTCGGCGATCGCCTGAAGCGCCGCCTCCTGACGGCTGTCCAACCTTACGATGCGATCCATGGCGGTTGCTCCCGTGCCTTCCATTAGCATGTGAACAAAAAGTGAACAAAAATGTCAAGAGCGAATTGACTTTGCAAGGAATGGGTTCCTATTTTGTCAGGAGATGGGGCGGTTGCTCAGGATTCAGGGAGAGCCGCGTTGGGCAGACGAAAAAGCCGCTATGACAGATTGCTCCAGTCGGACGCGGAGGCGATCATTCGCGACGCGCTGGAACTGCGCAAGACGGTGCTGGCGGCACAAGTCAACCTCAAGGCCAATGGCGAAATGTACTGGCGGCTCAACGGCCTGGTGGACAGGCTGCACGAGGTGATGGGCGCGGTTGCGGGCCGGGAGCCCGATTTCCGCGCCGCCTGGCTCGGCCTATTGCCGCTGCCCGAGGATTACTCAGACCGGACATGAGAAAATGGCCGGACCCATGGACAGCGTTGGCCGGGCGGCCAAGGCCAACATGCTGCTCATCGTCGAATGCCGCCACTGTTACCACGTCGGGCGCTTCAAGGCGAACGACGTGGCCAAGGTGGTGGGCTGGAACAAGCCGCTCGAAGCCATCCGCTTCCGCTGCAAGCGCTGCGGCCGCAAGGACACGGAGATCAAGACCCAGTTCGTCGACCAGGACCATCCGCCCAAGGGCTATATCTGGGTGCTGCAGAAGGCGAGGGGGTAGGGCCCCTTGACTAAAACAACGACCCCTGCGCCGGCGGCTCGGCGGGAAACTTGATCTGCGTCGCCGGTTTTTCCACGATCACCAGCGCGTCGTCCGCTGCCGGCTTCTGCAGCTTCTTCACTTCAGACCACGGCGCGGTCAGCCATAGCTCGGTCTCCTCCGGCGTCTCAGGATCACCGGCATCGCCTTCTCGTGGATCGGCGCGATCAGCGCGTTGGGCCTGGTCGTCAGGAAGCCGTAGAGCTCGTGGTCGCCGGGGCCTTCCTTCACCTTGCGTACCCCATGCCAGGGAGTCCACAGGCCGGCGAAGAAGAACAGCGGCCGTTCTTGGCTGAGCGCAAACCAGAAGTTCTTCTGCACGCCGGTCTCAGGGTCCTTGTCGCCGGGCGTCGGCGAGGGCTCGGCGAAGCTCGTCACCGGCACCACGCAGCGGTTCTCGATGCCGAGATAGGGCAGCCAGTGGGCATATTGTGGGTTGCGGATGTTGGTGGTGCCGGAATCGGCGTTGCCGCGCATCCGCTCAGGTGGCGTCGGCATGCCCCAGCGCAGATTGGCGAGCTCGCGGCTGCCGTCGGCGGCATTGCGCACCACTGGCGCAGGCTGGTTGGGATAGATGTCGACCGAAGGCTCGAGATTGCCGGAGATGTCGCGCAGCGCGCGCGTCCATTGGCGGATCGCCTCCTGGCTTGTGGTGATGTTGTAAAGATTGCACATCGGCAGCGTTTCTCTGTCCGCCGATTGTTCCAGCATTTTTTCGCGGAGCGCAACTTGCCGGGCATAGCACCGCCGCTCAGCGCCCGCGCCCGCCGCGTCGCCTTGTCTCGACCGGCTCCGCGGTCGGCGGCTCGCCGGGCAGCCCGAGCCGGTGGCGCTCCTCCTCTGCGAAGGCTTCGGCTTCCGCGTGGATATCGAATAGCTGCTGCGTCAGCCTGCCGCCTTCGACGATGCGCACCAGCCATTGGCCATTGATGAATTTCACGCGGACACTGTCTGGTTCGCCTGTCACCATGTGCAGCTCCAGCTCGATGCCCAAAGAATTGCATCCTTGAACAACCTGCGACGGGTTGCCGTAAGCTTTCGTTCATTGGCCATAGCAGGATAGCAGTCGCAGGGCTCGGGTGGACTTGACGTCGAAAATATAGATTTCCCGCAAAGGCCACCCAAAATGGATAAAAACTCTGCGCCGAAACCTTGAAGGAACCCCTCAGCAGAATCCAACTTCGATATGGTGCTCGGTTTGCGAGACGATGCGGCGGTGCATTTCGAATGCGTCTGAGCGGATCTGCAGCGCGAGGGTCTCGGGCACGCCGATGGGAACTGGTCACGTCGAGGCCGGCGGCGAGGCGAGCGATCGGCGTGCCGGCAAGCATACGATGCATGGGCTTTGCCTCGTCGCAAATCCTTACCCGCTCGGCAGCGGATAGGAGACAGCGAACCGGCCGTGACACTCTGGGGGGCGGCGGCGAAACGGACAGGCTAGGGCGGCCCGGCAGCCTGGGGGGGTGTATTGGGTTCGGCGGCCGGGCCTGACCGGAGTTTGCGAGCCTGCCGGCTGCATCGAACATGCGCTTGCGCTCATGCAAGGGCAAGAACGACCTAGGCCCTAAGACCAAAGCAACCGGAGCGGCGCAAACGGCCGAAGCGGCGGGCCCCTGCTGGCCTCAGTCGGTCTTCGCTCAGGCGGGCGCGTAGCGCAGCAGCGTCACGCCCTGGGGAAGGCTCTGCGTTCCGAGCGGCGTCAGCGTGAGCGACAGCCCACGCTGGAAGTACGGCTTGCCGCCGCCCAGCACGACCGGGTGCATATAGAGCCGGTACTCGTCGATCAGGCCCGCGCGTGACAGATGCCCGGCCAATTCGGCGCCACCGACGCTTATCTCGCCATCCGTTTCCGCCTTGAGGGATCTTGCCGCCGCCGCGGCGTCGCCATCCGCCAGCCGGGCATTGGCACCGACCTCGCCGAGCGTCGTCGAAAACACGATCTTCGGCGTCTTCCGCCAGGCTTGGGCGAAATCCCGTTCGACCTCGACGCCGGCCTCCCGCTCCGGACTGTCCCAGAAGCGCATCGCCTCATACAGGCGCCGCCCGCAG
>NZ_RZSL01000480.1:0-4822 GCF_003997355.1 Mesorhizobium sp. M1E.F.Ca.ET.041.01.1.1
CCCATGTGGCGCGGGCTGCCCGCCGGCCGACTTCGGCTATCAAGCCGGTCGTCGGCGCCGATGTCTTCACCCACGAGTCCGGCATCCATGTCGCTGGGCTGCTGAAGGATTCCCGCACCTATGAGGGGCTCGATCCCGCCCTTGTCGGCCGCGACCGGCGCATTGTCATCGGCAAGCATTCCGGCGCCACAGCGATCGCTCACGTTCTCGGTGAGAACGGCCGCGCGCTCGACCCGGATTTGGCGGCCGCCATGATCGCCCGCATCCGTCGGAAAGCCGCCGAAACCAAATCGACCGTCACCGCGGCTCAGCTTGTCGAACTCTATGACAGTCTGTGCAGCGAAGCCGCCGGCCGGCCCTTCGAAATGGACTGAGGCGAGCCATGTCGTTCATCCTCACCACCTCTGCTTCCAGAACCGCTTCATGCACCAATCGTGCTGACCGATCCACTCCACCTTCGCTGATCGCCATGATCCGCGAAGACATCGCTTGCGTGAAGGCGCGCGATCCGGCCGCGCGCGGCACGCTGGAGATCGTGCTTACCTATCCCGGCGTCCACGCTATCGTCTGGCACCGTCTGGCCAACCGTCTGTGGCGGCAAGGCTTCCGTTTCCCGGCGCGCTTCCTGTCCTGGGCGGCTCGCCTGGTGACGAATGTCGATATCCATCCGGGCGCGACTGTCGGCTGGCGTTTCTTCATCGACCACGGCGCCGGAGTCGTCATCGGCGAGACTGCGGAAGTCGGCGACGACGTCACGCTTTATCACGGCGTCACGCTGGGCGGCACCTCATGGGCGCCGGGAAAGCGCCATCCGACGCTCGAAAGCGGCGTGCTCGTCGGCGCCGGCGCCAAGATCCTCGGCGCCATCACCGTCGGCGCCGGCTGCCGCGTTGGCGCCAATGCGGTGGTCATCAAGGACGTCCCGCCCGGCATGACCGTGGTCGGCATTCCAGGCCGCATCGTCCGTCCTGCCGCCGAGCGGCGCCGCGTCGTCCACGGCCGGATCGATCTCGACCATCACCTGATGCCCGACCCGGTCGGCGATGCCGTCGCCTCGCTCGTTGACCGCATCTCGTTTCTCGAACTGCGGATTTCGCGGCTGCAGCGCCAGCTTGCGGGCAGCAGACCCGAGACCACCGTTTCCGACCAGGGAGAACGCAATGAGCAGTTGTTCCGTTGACAGCCGGCCGATCAATGTCACCGACATCATTGCGCGGCTGAAGGGCCTGTCGGCCGCGGAGGATTTCTTTGCCGCCCTCGGCGTTTCTTATGAGCCTAAGGTGCTGAACGTCTCGCGCCTCCATATCATGAAGCGCATGGGGCACTACCTTGCGGCAGAGGACTTCTCCGATCTTCCCGACCGGGTGATCGCCGCCCGGGCGCGGGCCACGCTCGAACGCGCCTACGAGGATTTCGCGACCTCCTCGCCGCTCGCGCACCGCGTCTTCAAGGTGCTCAAGGACCACGATCCAGACAAGCCCGCCACGCCGGGCCGAACGTTCGTGCCGTTCGATTCCGTCCTGAAGCGGTTCGGGAAGGGATGAAGCGACAGGAGCGCGACGCGACAATGTCGAGAAGCCGACAATTCCGGGCATCGCATTGGCATCTCCAGAAGAAAATATCGGCATTTCAAATGGATACGGAAACGCTGAACAGTTGGCACGAATGATGCTGAGAAAGAGATGAGCGGGCAAGCCCGTATGCGACAGGAGCCCTGAGAGAGCGCCATGCACATCGTGATCTGTATCAAGCAGGTGCCGGACTCCGCGCAGATCCGCGTCCATCCGGTAACGAACACGATCATGCGCCAGGGCGTCCCCACAATCATCAACCCCTACGACCTGTTTGCCCTCGAAGAAGCGTTGCGCCTGCGCGACGCCCATAGCGGCGAGGTCACCGTGCTCACCATGGGTCCGCCTATGGCTGAAGATGCGCTGCGCAAGGCTCTCACCTACGGCGCCGATCGCGCGGTGCTCTTGACCGACCGCTACTTCGCCGGCTCCGATACCCTCGCGACCTCTTTTGCTCTCTCCCAGGCGATCGCGAAGATCGGCGAGACATTTGGCAAGCCCGACATCGTCTTCGCCGGCAAGCAAACCATCGACGGCGACACCGCACAGGTCGGCCCGGGCATCGCCAAGCGCCTCGATCTCCTGCAGCTCACTTATGTCGCTAAGATCGCCTCCGTCGACCTGGAAAGCCGCGAGATCACGGTCGAGCGCCGTTCCGAAGGCGGCATGCAGATGCTGAAGAGCAAGCTACCCTGCCTCATCACCATCCTGGAAGGCAGCAACGAGATCCGCCGCGGCACTCTCGACGACGCCCTTCGCGCCGCGCGCAGCGAGATCGTCAAGTGGAGCGCGGCGGGCGCCGGCATCGAGGACCTGAGCAAATGCGGTCTGCGCGGCTCGCCCACGGTCGTCAAGCGCGTCTTCGCCCCGGCCGCGCGGGCGGAAAAGGCGGCGCAGATCGACGTGACCGACAAGACGCCGCGCGATCTCGCCGACGAGTTGATTGCTCAAATCTTCACCCGCCAGCCAGCGCTGGAACACGAACTCGCCTTCGACGGCGAGGCGTGACGGCAAGGAGCAGACCATGTCTACCGCGAACCGAGAAACTCCACCGCCCGCCGCCGGCCGCGCCGGCATGAAGAAGGAGCTGCCCGAGCATTTCAAGCACTACAGGCACGTCTGGGTCTTCATCGAGCTGGAGCGCGGCCAGGTCCATCCCGTTTCCTTCGAGCTACTCGGCGAGGGCCGCAAGCTCGCCGACAAGCTCGGCGTGGAGCTCGCCGGCGTCGTGCTCGGCCCGCCCGGCGAAGCGACCTGGCACGCGGTCGCCGGGGCCTTCGCCTATGGCGCCGACCTCGCCTACATCATCGAGGACCCACTGCTCGCCCATTACCGCAACGAGCCTTTCACCCGGGCGATGACCGACCTGGTCAACACCTACAAGCCCGAAATCCTGCTGCTCGGCGCGACCATCCTCGGCCGCGACCTCGCCGGCTCCGTCGCCACCACGCTTCTCACCGGCCTCACCGCCGACTGCACCGAGCTCGACGTCGACATCGACGGCTCCCTTGCCGCGACCCGGCCGACCTTCGGCGGCTCGCTGCTGTGCACCATCTACACGCTCAACTACCGGCCGCAGATGGCGACAGTGCGCCCCCGCGTCATGGCGATGCCGGCGCGGACAGACAAGCCGGTCGGCCGCGTCATCCAGCACAAGCTTTTCATGGCAGAGCAAGACATCGTCACCAAGATCCTCGGCTTCCTCCCCGACAGCCAGTCGGCCAAGGCCAATCTCGCCTATGCCGACGTCGTGGTGGCCGGCGGCCTCGGCCTCGGCGCGGTGGAGAACCTGCAGCTCGTCAAGAACCTCGCTGCCGCGATCGGCGCCGAATACGGCTGCTCGCGCCCGCTGGTGCAGAAAGGCTGGATGCCGGCTGACCGCCAGATCGGCCAGACCGGCAAGACGATCCGTCCGAAGCTCTACATCGCAGCCGGCATTTCCGGCGCCATCCAGCATCGCGTCGGCGTCGAGGGCGCGGACCTGATCGTCGCCATCAACACCGACCCGAACGCGCCGATCTTCGACTTCGCCCATGTCGGCATCGTCACCGATGCGATCCGCTTCCTGCCGGCGCTGACGGAGGCCTTCACGCGGCGGCTCTCGCCGCACAACCGCGACAAGCTCGCCAGCTGACGGAGGCGGAGAGACGGCCATGATCGAGGAGAAATTCGACGCCATCGTCATCGGGGCCGGCATGTCCGGCAACGCCGCCGCCTATACCATGGCGAGCCGCGGCATGAAGGTGCTGCAGCTCGAGCGCGGCGAATATCCGGGCTCCAAGAACGTCCAGGGCGCCATCATGTATGCCGACATGCTGGAGAAGATCATCCCGGACTTCCGCGAGGACGCGCCCCTCGAGCGCCACCTCGTCGAGCAGCGCTTCTGGATGCTGGACGATACCTCACACACCGGCATGCACTACAGGTCGGACGACTTCAACGAGGCCAAGCCCAACCGCTATACGATCATCCGCGCCCAGTTCGACAAATGGTTCTCGCGCAAGGTGCGCGAAGCCGGCGCGACCGTGCTTTGCGAAACCACCGTGACCGAGCTCGCGCACGACACCAGGGGCCAGGTGATCGGCGTGCGCACCGACCGCGCCGGCGGCGTCATCTTCGCCGATGTGGTCGTGCTGGCCGAAGGCGTCAACGGCCTCCTCGGCACACGGGCCGGCCTGCGCGAAATGCCGAGGCCGGAGGCAGTCGCGCTCGCGGTCAAGGAGATGCACTTCCTGCCTGAAGAGGTGATCGGAGAGCGCTTCGGCCTCAAGGGCAACGAAGGCTGCGTCATCGAAGCCGCCGGCACGATCTCGCGCGGGATGACAGGGCTTGCCTTCCTTTACACCAACAAGGAGTCGATCTCTCTGGGCATCGGCTGCCTCGTCTCCGATTTCGCCTCCACAATGGAAAGTCCCTACGCGCTCCTCGACGCCTTCAAGAACCATCCCTCCGTCCGGCCGTTCATCGCAGGCTCCGAGGTCAAGGAGTATGCCGCGCACCTCATCCCCGAAGGCGGCTACAAGGCGATCCCGCAGCTCTTCGGCGACGGTTGGGTGGTCGTCGGCGACGCCGCCCAGCTCAATAATGCCGTGCATCGCGAGGGCTCCAACCTCGCCATGACGTCGGGCCGCATCGCCGGCGAGGCGATCTTCCAGGTCAAGAGCCGCAGGGATCCCATGACCAAGAACAACCTCGCCCTCTACAAGACCATGCTGGACAAGTCCTTCGTCATCAAAGACCTGATGAAATAC
>NZ_RZSL01000481.1:0-4798 GCF_003997355.1 Mesorhizobium sp. M1E.F.Ca.ET.041.01.1.1
GCCGACCTCGGCGCGGTGAGCCCCGCCGACGTCGATGCCTATTTCGCGTCGCTTGGCTCCCGGGAGCTCGAGCTGTGAGCGAGGTCACCTCCAGGCGCGTGGTGCTGCAGCCCTCGACCACCGAGATCATCTTCGCCTGGTTCCAGCGCGTGATCGCCGGCTATTGCCTGCTCTTCGGCATTCTCTATTGGATCCGGCTGATCGGCATCTATCCCGGTGAGCTCTGGCGCTTCGACCTGATGCCGGTGCACTGGCAGGTGGCCGCGACGACCCTTGCCGTCTTCTTTCCCTTCGCCGCCGCGGGCCTCTGGATGCTCGCTTCCTGGGGCCCGGTCATCTGGTTCATCTGCGCGGCGACCGAGACCGTGATGTATGCCGGCTTTCCCGACCTCTTCGGCCACCGGCTGCTGATCGTCATCTCGCATGCCTGCGTGGCGCTGCTCTACATCGTCTTCCGCGTGGTAATCTGGCTGCAGAAGCGCCAGCTCAGGCAATAATGCATGTCGCCCGAAAGTGGGCAGCGGTTTCGGGATAACGACATGCATCACAACGAAAATGCATGTCGCCCGAAAGTGGGCAGCGGTTTCGGGAAAACGACATGCATCAGACAAAGACCTGAAGCGCGTCGCCTGAGTCCGCTTCTGCGCGACGCGCTTTAGCTTGCCGGACGGCTCCGCAGCCCTAAATTCGGGTCGGCGATTTGCACAAAAAACCGTTGGCTAAATCTTTAGGTTAATTGTTCTTGCTCGCGTGACCGTTCGTTAAGCCTCTTTCGAAACCTCTTACCGGTAAGCTCTTGTTAGCCCTGGCGTTTAAGTCGAATTTTATGAGTATTCGATAGTGTCGCGATCAAGGTGAAGAACAAAAAATCACCGGGCGACAAACGAGAGGCAAAGACAATGATCAATTCGCGTCCGGCGGCGAAGACCGCCAACGTTTCCGACGACCGCCGCGAGGCGATCCGTTCGCTGTACATGGAATCGCTGCAGTTAGTGGAGCGCCTGCACCGCCGCCTGCTTGACGTGATCAAGGACGAGTTCGACCGCAACGGCCGCTCCGACATCAACGCCATCCAGGCGCTGCTGCTCTTCAACATCGGCAATTCGGAGCTGACCGCCGGCGAGCTGCGCTCGCGTGGCTATTATCTCGGCTCGAACGTTTCCTATAACCTGAAGAAGCTGGTCGACCTCGGCTTCATCAACCACCAGCGCTCGCGCATCGACCGCCGTTCGGTCCGCGTCTCGCTGACGCCGAAGGGCAACGACGTGGCCGACGTCGTCGCCGGTCTCTACGAGCGCCATGTCGGCTCGATCGAGGCGGTCGGCGGCATCAACACCGACGAGTTCAAGCAGATGAACCGTGCGCTCCAGCGTCTCGACCGCTTCTGGAACGACACCATCGCTTACCGGATGTAAGCCGCTTCCGGCGCTTGAGACATTGAAGTCGCGCCGAAGAAGCGAGGCCGGAGGGAACTGTCAGGGACCGGTGCCGAAAAGCACCGGTCCTTTTCCTTTCATGATCCCGCCTTCTGCAAATCGCGGACCAAGGCCACGTTGCCGCCATAATCACGGTGAAAGCGAGAATACGGGTGATGCCGCGGGCCAATGCCCTGCGCTCATGGGAACCGGCGCGGCGGCCGCGCGTTTCTGGCGGCCGGACGATGCGGGACATGGTTGGCTAATTGTTAAGATTGCCAACCTTAGAGTGCGGGCAACCCGCCGGTAGAGCGAACTGAGCGAGATTTGATACAGCTAGAATGTCTGGAACGTCCATGAGAACCAGCCGCCGTTTCTTCCTGACCGGAGCCTCCGCGCTCGCCGCCGCTGTTGTCGCCGGCCATGCCAGCGCGCAGGATGTGGTCGGGGATATCCTGAAATCCTCGGCCCGCGGCAACTGGGACGACCAGTTCGATGCCCGCGCCAGTCAGACCGGCAAGGTTGCCTCGACGCTGCCGATCTTCAGTCTGCAGACCGTCGCCTTCACCGAGCAGGCGGTGGCGCAGTATCAGAACATCGTAGGCCAAGGCGGCTGGGAACAGGTTCCGGCAACCAAGAAGCTTCAGCTCGGCGTCGACGATCCGGACGTCGTGCCGCTGCGCAAGCGGCTGATGATCTCGGGCGACCTGTCGCAGAGCGCCGGTATCTCTACGGCCTTCGATTCCTATGTCGACTCGGCGGTCAAGCGCTTCCAGCTTCGCCACGGCCTGCCGGCCGATGGCGCGATGGGCAAATACACCTATGCGGCGATGAACGTCTCGGCGCAGATCCGGCTCGGCCAGCTGCAGACCAACCTGCAGCGCCTGAAGGAAAAGGCCGGCACGCTCGGCAGCCGCTATGTGCTGGTCGACATTCCGGCGGCGCAGATCGAGGCCGTCGAGAACGAGCGCGTGGTCCTTCGCCACACCGCGATCGTCGGCAAGATCGACCGCCAGACGCCGATCGTGAATTCCAAGATCAACGAGATCATCGTCAATCCGTACTGGAACGCGCCGGTCTCGATCGTGCGCAAGGACATCATTCCGCTGATGCGGAAGGACCCCAAATACCTCGAGGAGAGCCACATCCGGCTGTTCGCGCCGGACGGCAGCGAGGTCGATCCGATGACCGTCGACTGGTCGACGGACGATGCCGCCAAGTACCGTTTCCGCCAGGATCCGGGCGTCGGCAACGCCATGGCCTCGGTCAAGATCAACTTCCCGAGCCCGGACGGCGTCTATATGCACGACACGCCGCAGCAGAGCCTGTTCGGCAAGCTGATGCGCTTCGACTCCTCCGGCTGTGTGCGCGTCCAGAACGTGCGCGACCTCGTCACCTGGATCCTGCGCGACACGCCTGGCTGGGATCGCCAGCATTTCGAGGCCACCATCAAGACCGGCGAGAACACGCCGGTTCAGGTCGTCAATCCGGTGCCGGTCCACTTCCTCTATCTGTCCGCGTGGTCGACCGGGCCCGGCGTCGTGCAGTTCCGCGACGACATTTACGGCCTCGACGGCAACAGCGAGCTGCAGATCACGTCTGCGCTGTAAGCGACTGATATTAAATATGAAAAGGCCGCTCTAGAAGCGGCCTTTCTTGTTTGGATCAGCCGTTGGTTCTGCAAAGCAATACCCAGCCGCCTGTCTGGACGCGACGCCGGCAATTGCGCATGGTCGGCCTGGGAGCCGGAATCGCATCATGGACGTCGCCGTCTTCATCCTCGTCGTGCTTGCTTTCGTGGCGCTTTCCGGCGCGCTGATGCGGCTGGTGCGGGTGCCGCTGCCGGTGTTGCAGATCGCCATCGGCGCCGCCCTTGCCTGGCCGGCGCGCGGCCTGCATGTCGAGATCGATCCGGAGCTGTTCCTCCTGGTGTTCATCCCGCCGCTTCTGTTCGGCGATGCCTTCGCGGCGCCGAAGCGGGAGCTGATCGAGCTGCGCGGGCCGATCCTCGATCTTGCGATCGGATTGGTTTTCTTCACCATTGTCGGCTTCGGCTACGCCCTGCATTGGCTGGTGCCGAGCATCCCGCTCGTGGTTGCATTCGCTTTGGCCGCTGTGCTGTCGCCGACCGATGCGGTCGCAGTGTCCTCGATCGTCGACCGCAACGTCGTTCCGGCGCGGCTGATGCATATATTGGAAGGCGAATCCCTGCTCAACGATGCCTCCGGCCTGGTCATGTTCCGCTTCGCCGTAGCGGCGGCGCTGACCGGCAGCTTCTCCTTCGCCGCCGCCTCGCTGAGCTTTCTCTATGCCGCGGCGGCCGGCATTCTCGCCGGCATCGCGGCGCTGTTCATCGCCGCCAAGGCGCTGCAGATCCTCGGCCGTATCGGTGGCGCGCCGGCGGAGGCGCAGGTGCTGGTGATGATCCTGCTGCCCTTCGTCGCCTATCTCATCGCCGAGCATGCCGGCGCCTCTGGCATCCTGGCGGCGGTCACTGCCGGCCTGCTCACCGGGACCTCGGGCATTTTCCGCTATCTGGCGGTCTCCGCGCGCATCCAGGCGATGTCGCTGTGGTCGACGCTGACCTTCGTCTTCAACGGCGCTCTCTTCATCCTGCTTGGCCTGCAGCTTCCCGACATCATCCGCAAGGTTCCGCCGGAACTCACCAGCCGGCACTGGCTGTTCGAGCCGGCGCTGACCGTGCTCATTTTGACGCTCTGCCTGATCGGCCTGCGCTTCCTCTGGATCTGGATCGGCGACATGGCCACTGGGATCGCCGCACGGCTCGGCAAGCGCAAGGCCGAGCCCTTTGGTTTCCGTGTCAGGCTTGCCGGGTCGGTGGCCGGTGTGCGCGGGGCGATCACGCTGGCCGGCATCCTGTCGCTGCCGCTCGCGCTGCGGGACGGCTCGCCCTTTCCGGCCAGAGATGTGGTGATCTTTCTCGCCGCCGGCGTCATCATCTGCTCGCTGGTCATCGCCAGCCTCGCTTTGCCGAGGATCGCGCGCGGGCTGGTCGAGCCGGGCGAGGATCCGGGCGCGGCCGAAGAACGCCGGGCGCGTGTCGGCGCCGCCAGCGCGGCGATCGCCAGGATTGAGAGCCTCGCCGGCAACGGCGGCGAAGAGGGCGAGGTGGCCGAGGCCCGGCTCGCGGTTGCCGACAGCATCGTTGCCGGCTACCGACGCCGCATCGCGGCGTCCGACGAGGCCGAAGAGGCGCGCGCCGAGGCTCGTGAAGCCGGGCGGCTGGAACTCGAGCTGAGGCACGCCGGCATCGAGGCGGAGCGCGCCGCCGTGCGCGCCATGTTCCGCAGCCGCGAGATCAACGACCATACGATGCGGGCGCTGCTTTCCGAGATCACGCTGACCGAAGCCCTGCTCAAGAG
>NZ_RZSL01000482.1:0-4773 GCF_003997355.1 Mesorhizobium sp. M1E.F.Ca.ET.041.01.1.1
TCGCGGGAATTGCCGCCGGTTGGCCGGATCCGCACTGCTTGGCAGTCGCCATCGCGTTCGATGGCGACGGCGCGGCAGGGCTGGAAGACTTGCGCGCCGGCGGACCGGGCCGCACCGAGCAGCAGCGTATCCAGTATGTCGCGGCCCAACGCTCGGCCGAAGCCGCCCCTTGCCGCGAGCGCGGCCTTCGCGCCCGGCATCGGCGCCTCGATACAGGCGTCGCCGGAAAAAAGGCCGACGCGGCGGATTTCGGGGCCGGCCTCGGCGCGCCAGGCATCGCCGATCCCGAGCCGGTCGAGCAGCGTGAGATTGCTTGCCGAGATGTATTCGCCGCACACCTTGCGGCGCGGAAACACGCTCTTCTCCACGATCGCCACGGCCCATCCGCGCCGGGCGAGCGCCAACGCCGCCGACGTGCCCGCCGGACCGGCGCCGATGACGACCGCATCGTGGGTGCGCCTCATGGCGTTGTTCCAGCTTGGGTTCCTCGCCCCCACGAAGGTGGGGGAGAGGTGGCTCGGCGAAGCCGAGACGGAGAGGGGGAGCGCCCTACGAAGGCCCCCTCTCCGGCCGCTTGGCGGCCACCTCTCCTCCGCTCCGCCGGGGCGAGGAACCCAAGTTTTGTAGGGTCGCGCCGCAATCTCCCTACTCCCACTTGTGAGGGGCGGACGTGGCCATAATTCCATGTGCCATTGTCTTGTAGGCCCTCGCATCATCCCCGCACGCCCCAACAAAGACGTGGGAGAAAGGCCCGGCTCGCCGCTCTTCCAGCGGCCTGCCGCCGACGGCGCTCCAGATGTCGGAAAGCTCCGTGCCGCGGAAGCCGGCGCGCACGCTCTGAGCGGCGTCATGCCTGGTGACGTCATTGGCGCCGATCGCCGGCAGAAGACGGGTCGCGGCCAGCGCGAAGCCTGCCCGCAGCGGCTCCGTCGCCAGGATGAGCGGAGCCCTGCGCTGCAAAAGCGAAAACAGGCGCAGCAGTCCGTCGTCACCGAAATGATGCAGGAACAGGTTGACGGTGATCGCGTCGAAGGCCCTGCCATCCGCCGTCTGCGCCCAGTCGAAGACATCGGCGGTGATGGTTTCGAGCGTCCAGCCCAGCCCGGCGAAATCCGCCGTGAGCCGTGGCGTGACGAGGCCGACGCGGTCGAGCATCGTCAGTTCCACCCCATGCCAGTCCCTTGCCATGCGCCGCGCCACCTTGAGCATAAAGGTGCCGTCGCCGGCGCCGATCTCCAGGATGCGGCCGGGCGGCCTGGCCATGAATTTCCGCAGCAGCGAGGCCATGATCGGCGCCTGGAACATCAGCGCGTTGATGCGGGCCAGATCGCGGCGCGAGCGTAGCGCCCGCGCATCGTCGGCCGCGAGGCGGTCGAGGATTTCCGGAACGAGGCTGCGTTGAGCGAGCGGGCTCATGAGACGGTCCGGAACAGCATGGTCTCGGCCGTCAGGCCGGGTCCGAACGACATGGCGCAGCCGAGCAATCCGCCTGGCGCCTTCAGCATCTCTTCCATCACGAACATGACTGTCGCCGACGACATGTTGCCGTATCGGCGCAGCACCTCGCGCGACGGCGCGAGCGCGGCCGGCGCGAGGTTCAGCGCCCTCTCGACGGCGTCGAGAATGGTGCGTCCGCCGGGATGCACGGCCCAGAGGTCGATCGCGTCCGGCGGCCGGCCGCCGAGGATGGCGTCCTGGTTGCCACGCAGCGCTTCCTGGATCGCCGCCGGCACCTGGCCGGAGAGAAACATGTCGAAGCCATGGTCGCGGATATCCCAGGTCATCAGCTCCCGCCGCTCGTCCGCGACGGTGCAACGGAAACTGTCGAGCTCGATGCCGGTCGGCTCGGCGGTGACGAGGCTCGCCGCGCAGCCGTCGCCCCAAAGGCAGAAGGACAAAAGCTTTTCCAGCTCGGCAGTTTCCCTCAGATGCAGCGTGCAGACCTCGATGTTGACCAGGAGGACCCTGGCCTGCGGGTCGGAGCGGACGATATGGCGGGCAAGCTTGAGGCCGTTGATCGCCGCATAGCAGCCCATGAACCCGATCATCGTGCGTTCGACACCGTCCGGCAGGCCGCAGCGCTGAACCAGGTCGAGGTCGATGCCGGGCGCCGAGAAACCGGTGCAGGAGGTGACGATGAGGTGGGTGACGCGCGATGCCTCTTCGCCAAGGCGCAGCCCGTCGACGGCCTTTTGCGCCAGGACGGGTGCGGCTTGGCTGAACATCGCCATTCTGGCCGCCGTTCCGGGAAACGCGCCGCGCCTGAAGGTTCCGCCAAGATCGGCCGATGGCCCCTCGGGGTCGAGAGCGGGCGCAAAGCATGAGAAGCGATGCTCGATGCCGGCAAGGCCGGCCATGCGTTCGAATATCCTCCTGCGATCGGCCGCGAGCATGGAGGCGGCGTAGCGCAGGTAGAACTGGTGGACCTCATGCTCCGGAACCGCTGTCGCGATCCGGTTGATATAGGCGTTCACGGGCATGCACGGTCTCCCTGGGCGTCGGGCGCGGTGCGCGCTGTTGCCGGAGGGGTTTCTTGCTCATGAGCGCCCCTGTCAGGCGCCAGGCTCTGAGCGTTGCCTGTTCGATAAACGTTTCGGAAAACCTGTTTCTTCCCCGTCGCGTGATCCCGAACCTAAAAGGCTTGGAGGGGATGATAGGCAAAATCAAAGTGTTACAGCCTTTTCCGCCCCGTTAGCAGCAGGCAAGGACTTCGGGCCGATCACTTGCTGCCTTGCACCACTCCGGGCACGATCAAGACGCCCTGGTCGCGCTCCGAATATCTGAAGCCGATAAAGAACAAGGCGATGATGATGAGGCAGACCGCCAACACGGTGGCGAGGATCCTTCCCGGGTTATCGGCAGGCGGTTTGTCTTCCATGGCAGTTCGCCTCGCATAATAAACCCTGCGAGACCGGCAAGGGTTCCGAGATCCAGGGCGTTCGTCGGATTGGGGGAATGCCGAGCGCCCTGCCGCGATCACGTGACATCGATGACCACCATCAGCCCGCCGCTCTTTTCCGGCCCCACACTGCGCCTTCGGGCGCGCAGCGCGGACGCGGGCATTGAGCGTTGCGTGTTCGATAACGTTCTCAGGGCCGATTTCGTCCGAGGAAATGACAGGCGCGCCAGGATCGGGCTAAAGTATGGCTTGGCCAGGATGAGACTCGATGCCGCGCCCAGGGAGAGATCACGGGCCTGCATCTTGCAAAAGCCGGATTTTGCCGTCAGCCTAAGCGGGCAATGGCTCGGCTATCGCCAAAACACCTCCTCGTCATGCTGCTCGCGGTCTTCCTGACCGCGGGGTTCAGTCTGTCCGCCGTACAGGCCAGCACCATGTCGGTCCGAATGACGGGCGCCATGGCCATGCCTGCCGATACGGGCATGGGCAAAATGGCCGGCTCAGACATGAAGGGCGATTGCAACGCCTGTCTCAAGGACACGGGCGACAAAGGCAGCCCGATGCAGTGCCCGCCGGCCTGCATCGCCCCGGCGCTCGCCGTGCTGCCGCAAGATTTCGGGGTAACGCCGGCCCCCCTGGGGCAGCAGCCATCGGCCTTGCCAGCTCCGCTCCTGCACGGGCGAAGTTCCCTGCCCGACCCATACCCTCCAAGACCCAGCGCCTGACGCCGTTTCAGCCGCAACACGGCTGATCCCCGGCGCCTGATCGCCTGCGCGCATGGTTGCGCCGTGGGCGCGCATGGCAATCCAGGTCGATGCCGAACCATTCGCCATCGATAGCGATCGCAAAGGGTCAGAAGGGTGAATTACGATTTCAAATGCCACTTATCGCGCCGAGGCTTTCTCGGCGCGGCGGCGGGGCTTGCAGTGTCCGCTTCGTTACGTCCCGCCGTGGCCTCCGGCGTCGACGAGCGCAGCATCAAGGTCGCGCCCAGCCAGGCGCGGCTCACCGGGCAGGACGGCCCTGCAACCGCTGTCTGGGCGTATAATGGCACCGTCCCCGGTCCGGCGTTGCGGCTCAGGCAAGGCCAGCCGGTCCGCATCACCGTCGAAAACGGGTTGGACGAGGACACGACTGTCCACTGGCATGGAATCCGCCTGCCGAACGCCATGGACGGGGTGCCGGGGCTTACGCAGTCGCCCATCAAGCCGGGCGGAAGCTTCGTCTACGAATTCACGCCGCCGGATGCAGGTACCTTCTGGTACCATCCGCATGCCGACAGCCTGGTGCAGATCGGCCGCGGCTTGGCCGGCCCGCTGATCGTCGAGGAGGCCGAGCCGGTCGCAGTCGACCGCGATGTCCTGTGGCTGCTGCAGGACTGGCGGCTCACCAAAGACGGCCGGATCGCCGGCGGCTTCGGCAGCATGATGGATGCCTCGATGTCCGGACGCGTCGGCAATCTCGTGACCGTCAACGGGCAGGCGCAGGGCGGTCAAGGCGTGCGGGCCGGCGAGCGCCTCAGGCTGCGACTCGCCAATGCCTCGCTTGCCCGCATGATGGCGCTTCGCTTCGAAGGCCACCGGCCGGTCGTCCTGGCGATCGACGGCCAGCCTTGCGACCCGCACGAGCCTGAAGATGGCCGTCTGGTGCTGGCGCCCGCCATGCGCATCGACATCGCGCTCGACATGCAGGGCGATCCCGGCAGCCGGCATGACGTGATCGACGATTTTTACGACGGCCTCGCCTATCGGCTGACCACGCTCGCCTACGACAAGGCGCCTCCGCTCAGGGCGCATCCGCTCGACACGCCACTGGCCCTGCCGCGGAATCCGCTGCCCGAGCCCGACCTGGCGAACGCCGTGCGGCAGGAGGTC
>NZ_RZSL01000483.1:0-4772 GCF_003997355.1 Mesorhizobium sp. M1E.F.Ca.ET.041.01.1.1
ACCTTGCGGCGCGCCCGTTTCGATTAACCGGTCAAGCCGATCAGGCGGCGTCTTCCTCGCCTTCCGACTTCTTCTCGCGCACGATTTCCTTGCCGGTGGCCTGGTCGACGACCTTCATCGACAGGCGAACCTTGCCGCGCTCGTCGAAGCCCATCAGCTTGACCCAAACCTTGTCGCCTTCCTTGACGACGTCGGAGGTCTTGGCGACGCGCTCGTTGGCGAGCTGCGAGATGTGGACGAGGCCGTCGCGCGGGCCGAAAAAGTTGACGAAGGCGCCGAAGTCGGCGGTCTTGACGACCGTGCCTTCATAGATCTCGCCAACTTCCGGTTCGGCGACGATGGTGTGGATCCACTTCTTCGCCGCCTCGATCTCCTTGGCGTTGGCCGAAGCGATCTTGACCGTGCCGTCGTCCTCGATGTTGATCTTGGCGCCGGTCTTCTCGACGATCTCGCGGATCACCTTGCCGCCGGAGCCGATGACGTCGCGGATCTTGTCGGTCGGGATGTGCATGACCTCGATGCGCGGCGCGAACTCGCCGAGCTCGGCGCGGGCGCCGGAGATCGCATGCGCCATCTCGCCGAGGATGTGCAGGCGGCCATCCTTGGCCTGGCCGAGCGCGATCTTCATGATCTCCTCGGTGATGCCGTCGATCTTGATGTCCATCTGCAGCGAGGTGACGCCGTTGGCGGTGCCGGCGACCTTGAAGTCCATGTCGCCGAGGTGGTCCTCGTCGCCGAGGATGTCGGAGAGCACTGCGAAACGCTCGCCTTCCTTGATCAGGCCCATGGCGATGCCGGCCACCGGCTTGGCGATCGGCACGCCGGCATCCATCAGTGCCAGCGAGGTGCCGCAGACGGTCGCCATCGAGGACGAGCCGTTGGACTCGGTGATCTCCGAGACGACGCGCAGCGTGTAGGGGAACTGGTCGGCGGAGGGCAGCATCGGGCGGATCGCGCGCCAGGCCAGCTTGCCGTGACCGATCTCGCGGCGGCCCGGCGAGCCCATGCGGCCGGTTTCACCGACCGAATAGGGCGGGAAATTGTAGTGGAGAAGGAACTTCTCCTTGTACATGCCGGTCAGCGAATCGACGAACTGCTCGTCCTCGCCGGTGCCGAGCGTGGCGACAACCAGCGCCTGGGTCTCGCCACGGGTGAACAGCGCCGAACCATGGGTGCGCGGCAGAACGCCGACCTCGGAGACGATCTTGCGGACGGTCTTGAGATCGCGGCCGTCGATGCGCGAGCCGGTATCGAGGATGTTCCAGCGCACCACCTTGGCCTGGAGTTCCTTGAACACCGTACCGATCTGCTCGGAGGAGTACTTGGCTTCCTCGCCATCGACCGGTGCGAACGCTGCCTTGACCTTCGCCTTGACGGCGTCGACGGCAGCGTAACGCGACTGCTTGTCGGTGATCTTGTAGGCCTCGCGCAGCTCGTCGCCGACGATCTTCAGCATCTCGCCTTCGAGCGCGGAATAGTCCGGCGCGGTGAAGTCGCGCGGGTCCTTGGCGGCGACCTCGGCCAGCTTGATGATCGCCTCGATCACCGGCTGGAAGCTCTTGTGGCCGAACATGACGGCGCCGAGCATCAGGTCCTCGCTGAGCTCCTTGGCCTCGGATTCGACCATCAGCACGGCGTCGGCGGTGCCGGCGACGACGAGGTCGAGCTTGGATTCCTGCATTTCGTCGATATGCGGGTTGAGCACATATTCGCCGTTGATGTAGCCGACGCGGGCGCCGCCGATCGGACCCATGAAGGGCACGCCCGACAGCGTCAGAGCCGCCGAGGTGGCGACGATCGACAGGATGTCCGGATCGTTTTCAAGATCGTGCTGGACGACCGTAACGACGATCTGGGTGTCGTTCTTGTAGCCGTCGGCGAAAAGCGGACGGATCGGGCGGTCGATCAGGCGGGAAACCAGCGTTTCCTTCTCGCTCGGACGGCCCTCGCGCTTGAAATAGCCGCCCGGGATCTTGCCGGCGGCATAGGTCTTTTCCTGGTAGTTGACGGTGAGCGGGAAGAAATCGAGGCCGGGCTTCGGCTCCTTCATCGAAACGACGGTGGCGAGGACCACGGTCTCGCCATAGGTGGCGAGCACCGAGCCGTCAGCCTGGCGTGCGATCTTGCCCGTCTCCAGGATGAGCGGACGGCCGCCCCACTCGATTTCCACTTTGTGATGATTGAACATATCTTGTCCTTCATATGCGGAAAGGGTCGCGCCGTCTCAACGGTCGCGGATATCCCTTCCCTGGCTTCCTTCGGGCAGCCACGGGCAAGACAACGGGAAGCTCGATAAATCCGGCTCACAGCCGAGCGAGCATCCTGCAATCCTGCCCCATGACCGTCCATGGGCGGTTCCGAATGGCCCTCTGCACTTTCGGAACCGGGTCTGGCCGACCGGTCGGCCGGCCTTGCGCATGACGCCGAAAACCCTTGGTTTTCGGAACGCGCCTTGCGCGAATGCAAATTTCGAGAGCGCGTTGCGCTCCATTCCCAGCATCGGCACATCGGATCATCCGATGCGCCAATGCGCGACCGGCGGGCCCTCCGCAGAGAGCCCGCCGGTCAATTCGTCAGCGACGGAGACCGAGCTTGTCGATCAGCGTCTGATAGCGCGCGTCGTCCTTGCGCTTGAGGTAATCAAGCAGGCTGCGGCGCTGGGAAACGAGAGCAAGCAGGCCACGGCGGGAATGGTTATCCTTCTTGTGGTCCTTGAAGTGCTCCGTCAGGTTCTTGATGCGCTCGGAAAGGATGGCAACCTGGACTTCCGGGGACCCGGTATCGCCCTTGGCGGTTGCGAATTCAGTCATCAATTCCTTCTTGCGATCGGCAGTAATCGACATCGTGTTTTTCCTTATCTGTTCGAGGAAACGGGACGCCCTCAGCCGGGATGTCGTCCAGCAGGGGCCGGTGCAAGCAACGCGTCAGGGCGCGAAGCTGCGGCGCATATAGTGCAATTCCCGGCAAAACACCAGCCCAATTGTCAAGCCGGCTTGTCGCAGGTCCTGCCGCCAAAACAAAGGTTTGCCCTGGACTACAGCCACTTCTTCCACTTGAAGAAGGCGACAAGCCCAATTGCGACGGCGAGCATGAACAGAAGTGCTGCAGGGTAGCCGTAATAGGCCTTCAGCTCCGGCATGTTCCAGGGCGAGCTTTCCGGTTCGAAATTCATGCCCCAGACGCCGACGAGGAAGGTGAGCGGCATGAAGATCACCGAGACGATCGTCAGATAGGAAATGACGTCATTGGTGCGCGCCTGGGTCAGCGACAGATGCATCTCGATCAACCCGGTCAGCATGTCGCGCTGGTTCTCGACCAGCTCGATCAGCCGCAGCGAATGATCGAGCGTGTCGTTGAAGAATATCTTGGTCTCGGCCGTCACAAAGGGCACGTCGTTGCGGATCAATGTCGCCAGGGCATCGCGCATCGGCCACAGCACGCCTTTCAGCACGTTGGCGTCGCGCCGCAACTCGTGCAACTGCCGCATCTGATGCTTGTGCGGCGTGTTCAGCATCTGGTCCTCTATGCCGTCGACCGTTTCGCTCGCCGCTTCGATCGGCGGGAAATAGCTGTCGACGATGGCATCGATCAGCGCATAGGCCAGATAGTCGGCGCCGCGCGAGCGCAACCGGTTGGGCATGGACGCCGCGATGCGCTTGCGCACCGGGTCGAACGGGTCGCCCTCGCGCTCCTGGAAGGTGACGACGAAATTCCTGCCGAAGAATACCGCTATCTGCTCGTAGCGATGGGCGGTGACATCGTCGATCATGCGCAACGCTACGAAGGCATGATCCTCGAAGAAATCCACCTTCGGCCGCTGGCCGGTGTTGACGACATCCTCCAGCGCCAGCGGGTGCAGGTTGAAGATCCGGCCGATCTCCTCGATCAGCGGGATGTTGGCAAGCCCCGTGCAGTCGAGCCAGACGACGGGCCACCGGTCGCAATGGGTATTGAGCTCGTCGATGCTGGCATTGTCGATGGTCTTGAATTTTTCGGGCGAGATCAACGTCAGCCGAAGCTCGCTGCGCCGCGCCGCCGGATCGGCGATCAGCGTGCCGGGGGAAGCGCCGACCGGCGGCCGGTGGGTTTTCAGCGGCGCCCGCTTCCTGACGGTATCAACCTTTGCCATGAGTTCCTCGGGCGCAAAGTCCAACTGAATTGGTCTTTGCTTCTTAGCAATTCCGGTTGAAAAACCGCTACGCACTTTTCCTGGAATTGCTTTAACGTTTTACGCAATTCCCAACGGAAAACCGCGATACACTTTTCCTGGAATTGCTTTAACGTTTTACGCAATTCCCAACGGAAAACCGCGATACACTTTTCCTGGAATTGCTTAACCGAGCGCCATCACCCGGCAAAGACCCGCTTGGGCTTGAACATGCCCTGCTCGATGGCGCCGATCGCCACCAGCTTGCCGCGCGCGGTGGCGCAGGCCTCCTCGGCCTCGACGGGCGCATCACGGCCGCGAATGATGACGGGATTGCCGAGACGGATCTTGGTCGCGGCGTCGTCGCTGACCGCGACCTGCGGCAGGCAATCGAGGGCCGCCGCGGTGTCGACCAGCAGCGCGTCGACAGCGCTGAAGTCGATCGGAGCCTCGGTCTCTTCCGCGCCTTCATCCGTCTTGCCGCCGAAGCGCGCCGCTTCGAGCTCGGCCACGGTGACGAAATCCTCGGCCGTGAACGGCTCGACCTCGACGCGCCGGAGTTCGGCAATGTGGCCGAAGCAGCCCAAATCGCGGCCCATATCGCGCGCCAGCGAGCGCACATAGG
>NZ_RZSL01000484.1:0-4762 GCF_003997355.1 Mesorhizobium sp. M1E.F.Ca.ET.041.01.1.1
GGTTCGACCAGCGTGACATGGATGCCGAATTCGGCGACCTCCAGGCTGAGCGACTGGCTGAACGCCTCCAGCGCCCATTTCGAAGCGTGATAAAGGCCGAGCGAGGCAAAGGCGTTAACGCCGCCGATCGACGAGATCTGGATGATGTGGCCGGAGCGCTGCGCCCGCATGATAGGCAGCGCAGCCTGGGTGACCCAAAGCGCGCCGAAGACGTTGGTCTCGATCTGGTCGCGCGCTTCCTGCTCGGAGACCTCCTCGATGGCGCCGAAATGGCCGTAGCCGGCATTGTTGATGACGACGTCGAGCCGGCCGAAGCGCTTGTGCGCCTCGGCGATCGCGGCGTCGACCGCTTGCTTGTCGGTGACGTCGAGCTTGATGGCGGCAATGTTGTCGCCATATTTTTCGACGAGATCGGCGAGTGTGCCGGCATCGCGCGCGGTTGCCGCGACGCGATCGCCGCGGGCGAGCGCGGCTTCGGCCCAGACGCGGCCAAAACCCTTCGACGATCCGGTGATGAACCAAACCTTGTCAGTCATGATCTGTGATCCTTGCCCTTAGAGGGGTTTCAGCGTTTCTCGGAATCGCCGAGCCACTCCAAGTCTTTGTTTTCGCGTAATTCCGGTCGGAAAACCGCTGCGGGCTTTCCTGGAATTGCTCTGGGGACGATGTATTCCGGATGTAAACGGAGGATACTCCGCTTGCTGCATATACGGCGCTCTCGGCGCTTTTCCAGAGGCGCCGCCGGAATTATTTGGTGGCAGGGTCAGGGATAGCGCACCGCGCTCGACCAGGCCGGGTCCTCATGCCTCTGCCAGTAAAGGCGCATCAGACGCTCGGTGATCGTACCGACCTTGCCATCGGCCACGGGGGCGCCGTCGATCGTCGTGACGGGCATAATGCCGCCGGCGGTCGAGGTGATAAAGACTTCGTCGGCCTCTTTCAGCGCAGCCACGCTGACATCCGTCGCCACCGCAGAGAGCCCCGCCTCGGCGCATAGGTCAAACACGGTACGGCGCGTGATCCCGGGCAGCACGCCGACGGCGGGCGTCGACAGTTTGCCCGCCTTGACGCAGAACACGTTGAAGCCTGGACCTTCGGCGAGGTTGCCGCTGAAGTCGAGGATCAGCGCGGTATCGGCGCCGCGGTCGTAGGCATCATAGAGCCCACGCACCAGGTCCAGCCAGTGATAGTTCTTGATCGAGGGATCGATCGAGGCAGGCGGAATGCGGACCTTGTCGCTGATCGCGACATGGAGGCCGCTTCGCAACTGCTCGGCATTGGCGACCGAGCCAAAGGGGACGGCGAAAGCCATGAAGCGGTTGATCGCCTGACGCGGATCGCGGCTGAAGGTCGGCGAAGCGCCGCGCGTGCACAGCATCTCGACATAGGCGGCTCGATGGCCCGACAGTGCAACGCAATTGTGAAGGATTTCGGCGACGCCGTCGCGGTCGAACGGGATGGTCATGCGAAGCTTTTCCAGCCCGCCGAAGAAACGCTCGAGATGCAGGTCGAGACGGAAAAAGCGGCCATCCCAGACATGAACCGTATCGTAAGTGGCGTCCGAATGCAGGAAGCCCCAGTCCAGCACCGAGACTTTGGCTTGGGACATCGGCAGATATTGGCCATCCAGGTAAGCCACGCCGTCCGGATAGGCGTGCGGGTCGAGATAACGATCTGACAGAACGGGGAGCGGCCCGGCGGGCTTGGCGGCGGCTTGGCTCATTTCTATCATTCCTCCCTCGTCGCTGCGGCAGGCTAGCGTGCGGCTCCGGACGCAGTAGAGCCAGGTCACCGGCGCCGCTTGGCCTGCGAGGCGGCTGCCGCGTTCGAGGCGGTTCCCGTCAGCCTCACTCGTCCTCGTCGTCCTCGTCCAGCAAGCGCGTCGCGCGCCAGCGGGTGAGCACCTCATTGGTCCGCTCGATGACGAAGAAGCGCGCCGAGTCCCGGTCATAGCCTTCGGCAAGCAGCTTCTCGTAGTCGGTATGGGCGTGGCGGACATGGGCGATGGTTGCCAGCCACACTGCGATCGTCGGCGGCAAACTCTTCATATGCACGGCCCCGGCGTCGGCGCGGATCTTTTCCATGTCGGCATAGGGGGCGAGCGGCAAGAGCGCGGTCAACGCCTTGGCGATGGCGCGGCGGCGGCCGGTGGGCGCGCTCATTTCTCGTCGCGCCCGGCAATGGTCGCTTCCGGGAAGGCATCGATCGAAGCGTAGTAGGGCTTGATGTCGATGACCGGCGTGCCGTCGAGCACATCGATGGCATCGATCTCGATACGGCCTGCCTCAATATCGAGCGCGACGAGCTTCGCGACATGCAGACCGACAGGGTTCGGCCGGGCGGGGGAGCGCAGCGAGAAAACGCCTTTCGGTTCGGCAGCATGGCGTGGTTTCTGCACGATGAGATTCCGCGGAGCGTGATCGAGCCAGGACAGGACGGCGATGTGGCTGGCGCGGTCGAGGTTTCGCAGTCCCGGGCGGTAGGCCTCCTCGATCAGAATCGCTGCCGTCCGTCCGGTCTCGCGGGCTGCGCGCATGTTCTTCGGACAATCCTCACGACTGGTCCAGGGCGAGAGGATGTGACCGATGAAGACGATATGGCCATCCGGCGGCATATCCGCCGGGTCGGCCTCCAGGAGCTTCTCACCCTCGCGCGTCTCGAACATCGCGTTCCGTCCACTCAACCGTTTTCGGCGCGCGGATCATGGCTGCGCCATTTTCTTGTCCGGAAGCGACATAGCGCTTGCCAGGGTTTCAAATTCGACATAAACATATCTTTATATCTTTCAACGAGAACCCGCTCATGCATGTCACCCTCGACACGATGGTAGATACATTGAAGGCGGCGGCCGAATCCAGCCGCCTGCGCATCCTGGTGCTGCTGTCGCGCGGCGATCTCACAGTCTCCGACCTTACTGAAATCCTTGGCCAATCGCAGCCCCGCGTCTCCCGGCATCTGAAGCTCCTGCTCGATGCCGGGCTGATCGGCCGCTACCAGGAAGGGTCGTGGGCATTCTTCAGGCTGTCGGATACGGACAGCTCGCGTGCCTTCGTGCAGCGTCTGGTCTCGGGCGTGCGCGAGGCCGATCCGCAGGTGGTGCGCGATCTGGAGCGGCTGGCAGCGGTCAAGCGCAAACGGCAAGACCGTGCCGCAGAGTATTTCTCGGAGAACGCCGCGAGCTGGGATCGAATCCGCTCGCTGCATGTACCGGACCGCGCGGTGGAAGCCGCGCTGCTGAAGCTTGTCGGCAAGCGACCGTTCCAGTCGATGCTCGACCTCGGCACCGGCACCGGCAGGCTGCTGGAGATCTTTGCGCCGCTCTACCGGCGCGGCGTCGGCATAGACATGTCGCGCGAGATGCTGACGGTAGCGCGCGCCAATCTCGACAAGGCGGGCGTCGCCAACGCGCAAGTGCGCCAGGGCGACATTTTTTCGCCGCCGGTCGAGCGCAACGCCTTCGACCTCGTCACTATCCACCAGGTGCTGCACTATCTCGACGATCCGGGCCGCGCCATCGATGAGGCGGCGAGGCTGCTGCGTCCGGCGGGCAGGCTGGTCATCGTCGACTTCGCGCCTCACAATCTGGAGTTCCTGCGCGACCAGCATGCGCATATGCGGCTCGGCTTCTCCGACCGGCAGATCGCCGACTGGTTCGCGGAGGCAGGGCTCGATCTCGAAGACAGCCAGGAATTCGAGCCGCGCGGCCAGGCAGAGGCAAAACTCACCGTCAAGCTCTGGCTCGGCCGCGACCGTCGCCTTCTGATCGCCGACCCGTCCAACGACGTACTCCCAGCAAGGGAAACAGCCTGATGAACCAGTTCCGCTTTTCCCGCCGCCCAGACATTGGCGACAAGGTCCGGGTGTCGTTCGAGTTCTTCCCGCCGAAGACCGACGACATGGAAGCAAGGTTGTGGGACACCGTCACAAGGCTGGAGCCGCTCAAGCCGCAATTCGTGTCGGTGACCTACGGCGCAGGCGGCTCGACCCGCGAGCGCACGGCGCGCACGGTCAAGCGCATTCTCAACGAGACGACGCTGACGCCGGCGGCGCACATGACCTGTGTCGATGCCGCCCGCCATCAGGTCGACGCCGTCATCCGTGAATTCGCCGATTTCGGCGTTACCCGTTTCGTCGCCTTGCGCGGCGATCCGGCCGCGGGCGTGGGAACCGCCTACCGTCCGCATCCCGACGGCTACGCCAACGGCGCCGAACTGGTCGGGGCGCTGAAAAGCGTCGGCGATTTCGACATATCGGTCTCGGCCTATCCGGAAAAACATCCGGAAAGTCCGGACTTCGCCACCGACATCGACATGCTGAAGCGCAAGGTCGACAACGGCGCGACGCGGGCGATCACCCAGTTCTTCTTCGACAACGACCTTTACGAACGCTATGTCGAGCGGGCGCGGCGCGCCGGCATCTACATCCCGATCGTGCCGGGCATCCTGCCGGTGCATAGTTTCACCCAGGTCGCCAATTTCTCCTCGCGCTGCGGCGCGCTGGTGCCGGCATGGCTGGCCGAACGCTTCGAAGGGCTCGAGAATGATCCGCAGACCCACGCGCTCGTTGCCTCCGCGGTGGCGGCGGAGCAGGTGCTCGACCTCGTCGAACGCGGCGTCAGCGATTTCCACTTCTACACGATGAACCGCGCCGATCTGGTCTTCGCCGTCTGCCACATGATCGGCATCCGCTCGCATGAGGCGGATGTGGCCGGGTCAGCCGCGGCTTAATGCATGTCGCCCAAAAGTGTGCAGCGGTTTTGGGA
>NZ_RZSL01000485.1:0-4751 GCF_003997355.1 Mesorhizobium sp. M1E.F.Ca.ET.041.01.1.1
AGCCACGACATTGACGCCGATGCCGACGGCAACGGCGTCAATGTCGTGGCTTACCCCGAGGATTTGCCCTATCCGGCGACATCGCTGCAGGCGTTGGGCGCCAATTGCGATGCCGAGAGGCTGTTCCTGGCGCTTTCGGATGCCTGGAGCGAGAACGCCAGACTGTGGGACGACGGACGCGGGCTTGCCGCGATCAGGAAGCGCTGGCTGGCGCGCGCGGCCGGGCTCGGCGGCGAGGTTGCTGTCAGAATTGACGGCAATGTGGTTCGTGGCGTCTTCGAGACCATTGACGAGGACTGCCGTTTCGTGATCCGCGACGATGACGGATCGGTTCTGACGATCGCGGCCGGCGACGTGCATTTCGGCGCGGTCGCCTCGGCGCGAGGTTGATTGACTTGGCCTGAGCGGCCAGGAAGGAAAGAATTCATGGCGAATAGAGAAAACGCCGAACTCGTGTTCGCGCCGCTCGGCGGCGTCGGCGAGATCGGCATGAACTTCGCCCTTTATGGCTACGGACCGGCGGACGCGCGCGAGTGGATCGTCGTCGATGTCGGCGTCACCTTTCCCGATACCGCGCATCCGGGCGTCGACCTCATCCTGCCCGACACGCGCTTCATCGAGGAGAACCTCGACGGCTTGCGCGGCATCGTCATCACGCATGCGCATGAGGACCACTACGGCGCGCTGCTCGACATCTGGCCGAAGCTCAAAGTCCCGGTCTGGATGACGCCGTTCACCGCAGGGCTACTGGAGGCCAAGCGGCAGGGCGAGCAGAATGCGCCGAAGATTCCGGCCTCCGTCTACCGGGCCGGCGAGAAGTTCACCATCGGGCCGTTCGAGATCGAAGCCATCCCGGTGGCGCACTCCATCCCCGAGCCGATGTCGCTGGCGATCACCACGCCGGCAGGCACGGTCATCCACACTGGCGACTGGAAGATTGATCCGGCGCCGACGATCGGGCCGAAGACCGACGAGGCGCGTTTTCGCGCCTATGGCGACAAGGGCGTGCTGGCGCTGATCTGCGATTCCACCAATGCGCTGAGGGAAGGCGACTCGCCGTCGGAAGTGGCGGTCGGCGAAGGCCTCAAGGGCGTCATCGAGAAGGCCAAGGGCCGCGTCGCGGTGACCACATTTTCCTCCAATGTCGGGCGCATCGTCTCGATCGCCAGGGCGGCGCGCGATGCCGGCCGGCAATGCCTGGTGCTCGGCCGCTCGCTGAAGCGCGTCATCGATGTCGCGAGCGAGCTCGGCTACATGGACGGCCTGCCGGAATTCATTGGCGAGGAGGATTACGGCTTCATCCCGCGCGAGAACCTGGTGATCATCTGCACCGGCAGCCAGGGCGAGCCGCTGGCCGCACTCGCGAAACTCTCGCGCGACGAGATGAAGTCGGTGGCGCTGACCGCCGGCGACACGGTGGTGTTTTCCTCCCGCACCATTCCCGGCAACGAGAAGGCGATCCTGGAGATCAAGAACCGGCTGATCGACCTCGGCATGAAGATCATCGAGGACGGCGACGCGCTGGTGCATGTCTCGGGCCATCCGCGCCGCAGCGAGCTGCGCAAGATGTATGAATGGGTGCGGCCGCAGATCGGGGTGCCGGTGCATGGCGAGGCGGCGCATCTGGTGGCGCAGGGTTCGCTGATGTCGATGTCGGGCATCGGCCAGGTGGCGCAGGTGCGCGACGGCGACATGCTGAGGCTCTGGCCCGGCCCCGCCACGATCATCGACCAGGTGCCGTTCGGCCGCCTCTACAAGGACGGTTATCTGATCGGCACCGACCAGGCCATGGGCATACGCGACCGGCGCAAGCTGTCCTTCGCCGGCCATGTCGCGGTCAATGTCGTGCTCGACGACAAATACGAGCTCGCCGGCGATCCCGATCTGGTGGCGATCGGCGTCGCCGAGGCGGACGCCAACGGCGAAACGCTGGAAGACCTGATGCTCGATGCGGCAATCGGCGCGGTGGACTCGATCCCCCGCCAGCGCCGAAAAGACCTCGACCTTGTGCAGGAGGCGGTGCGCCGTGCCGTGCGCGGCGCCGCCAACGAAGCCTGGGGCAAGAAGCCGCTGGTGACTGTATTCGTCACGCGGTGACGAATAAGGGAATAGGGGAGTAAGGCAGTAGGGGAGTAGGGAAGAATGAATAGTTTGCATTTCTTCGGCTTACTGTTTTCCCTACTCCCTTACTGCCCTACTCCCTTACTCCCCTAAAACCGGAGCGTTTTATGCTCGGACGCCTGAACCATGTCGCACTTGCCGTGCCGGATCTGGCTGCGGCGATCGCGGCCTATCGCGATACACTGGGCGCGCGGCTCAGCGAACCGCAGGCACTGCCAGAACACGGCGTGACGGTGGTGTTCGTCGATGTCGGCAACACCAAGATCGAATTGCTGGAACCGCTGGGCGAGGCTTCGCCGATCGCCGCATTCCTCGAGAAGAATCCGTCGGGCGGCATGCATCACGTCTGTTACGAGGTGGACGACATCCTGGCCGCGCGCGATCATCTCAAGGCGAGCGGCGCGCGCGTGCTCGGCGACGGCAACCCGAAGACCGGCGCGCATGGCAAGCCGGTGCTGTTCCTGCATCCCAAGGACTTCTTCGGCACGCTCGTCGAACTGGAGCAGGCATGAACTGGGTTTCTTTCGTAGCGCTGTTCTTCGTCACCTGGTGGCTGGTGCTGTTCGCCGTGCTGCCGTTCAGCGTGCGCACGCAGGACGAGGACCAGGATGTGACGCTCGGCACGGTTTCGAGCGCTCCGAAAGGACCGCATATGCTGCGTGCGGCGATTCGCACGACGATCGTCACCGCGATCGTGATCGGCATCTTCTACGGCCTGACGAGGGGGGGCGGCCTAAGCTTGGACGATATCCCGCATATCATACCGGACTTTAGTCATAAGTAACGGCCGCTAAAGTCCCTGCTCAGTTTCCGCAAGTATTGAGCAGAAGGCGCCCGTTTTGGTTGAAATCGGAAGCCGGCTTCCGATTTCAATGGGCTGACGCGACGTAATGCTGTTTAGTAATTTGTCGTGCTAAGCAGATGATTGCACAAAAAAAATGCAAGGCACGAGGCCTTGCAATTTAAACGCGTCCGATCCGTTTCCGGTGTCCGGCGGCAGCGAGTTACCGCGCCTAGATCGCATCCTCCCAAGACTTTGACCGCGTAGGAGGGCAGATTTTTCTCCGCCCTCTCGGTTATCGGCGCACACTAGACCAACGCAGGTGAAAATGTCACGAAGAATTTTGCCTCCAAACGGGCAATATCGTGCTGCACTGCACAATAGTGGGGCAGGGCTTGCTTGTGAATCGATCAAAAAGCCATAAGCGCCACTTTGGCGGCCAAACAGCCGTTTTTTGATCAGGTTCAGAACACCCCGACACTTTGGAGCGCTCGGGTTTCCATTCCGTCATGAAATGGCTATGAAGCCCGAGCAAACAGCCTCGGTTGCGCCGATTCCGGCGCCGCTATCCTCACTTACGGACCACTCCATGCGTTTGTCGCGCTACTTCCTGCCCATTCTCAAAGAAAATCCTCGCGAAGCCGAGATCGTCTCGCACCGGCTGATGCTGCGCGCCGGCATGATCCGCCAGCAGGGGCAGGGCAGCTTTTCCTGGCTGCCGCTCGGCAAACGGGTGCTGGACAAGGTCTGCCAGATCATCCGCGAAGAGCAGAACCGGGCAGGCGCGCTGGAAATCCTGATGCCGACCATCCAGTCGGCGGATCTGTGGCGCGAGAGCGGGCGCTACAACGACTACGGCAAGGAGATGCTGCGCATCAAGGATCGCCAGGACCGCGATATGCTCTACGGTCCGACCAATGAGGAAATGGTCACGGAAATCTTCCGCGCCTACGTCAAGTCCTACAAGGACCTGCCGCTCAACCTCTACCATATCCAGTGGAAGTTCCGCGACGAAGTGCGTCCCCGCTTCGGCGTCATGCGCTCGCGCGAGTTCCTGATGAAGGACGCTTACTCGTTCGACCTGGATTTTGAAGGCGCCAAGGCCGCCTACAACCGCATGTTCGTCTCCTATCTCAGGACGTTCACGCGCATGGGGCTGCAGGCCATTCCGATGCGCGCCGATACCGGCCCCATCGGCGGCGACCTCAGCCACGAGTTCATCATCCTGGCCGAAACCGGCGAGAGCCAGGTGTTCTGCGACCGTGCCTATCTGTCGCTCGACGTGCCTGGCGCGGACACGAACTTCTCTAACGACGCCGAGATCGGCGGCATCGTGAAGACGTGGACGACACCTTACGCGGCCACCGACGAGATGCATGACGAAGCGGCGTGGGCGAACGTTTCCGAGGGCGACAGGCTCTCCGCGCGCGGCATCGAGGTCGGCCATATCTTCCATTTCGGCGAGAAGTATTCCAAGCCGATGGGCGCCAAGGTGACAGGGCCCGACGGCAAGGACCATTTCGCTTCGGGCGGCTCCTACGGCATCGGCCCGTCGCGGCTGGTCGCGGCGATCATCGAGGCGAGCCATGACGAGAACGGCATCATCTGGCCGGAAGCGGTGGCGCCGTTCGATATCGGCCTGATCAACATGAAGGCGGGCGACGTCGAATGCGACCGCGTCTGCGACGAGCTCTACGCGGCGCTCTCCGCGGCCGGCAAGGACGTTCTCTATGACGACACCGACCAGCGGCCCGGCGGCAAGTTCGCCACCGCCGACCTGATCGGCCTGCCATGGCAGGTGATCGTCGGTCCGCGCGGCGTGGCCGCCGGCGAGGTCGAGATCAAGAAC
>NZ_RZSL01000486.1:0-4746 GCF_003997355.1 Mesorhizobium sp. M1E.F.Ca.ET.041.01.1.1
CGCCAACGGACGCTGGCCGGTTTCCGTCGACCCGCTCCCGGACGAGCTACTGTCGAGCTGGCTCCACCGTCTCGCGATCGCGAACGGCATCGCGCCGCGGTCGTTCGCCGGCGTTCTCGGGCTCGGCGAGAGAATGTGGTCGCCGCGCCTCGATCTTCTCCTTCCGCGCCATGTCGCCGGATTGCTTGCCGACCAGACGGGCGTTCCGCAGGAAGTGGTCGGAGCGATGACGATGAGCGGCTGTGCAATGGCCGCCCTCTTGCTGCCGCTGCGCGACAGCACGCACCGGAACCGTTCGACTTGGATGCAGTACTGCCCCCAATGCCTCGCAACGGACGATGCGCCTTATTTTCGGCTGCAGTGGAGGCTCGCATCGCGTGTGTCATGCTTCGCGCATGGCTGCGGGCTTCGCGATCGATGCCCGGCCTGCCGCGCCGGCATCGCGGCCTTCGACCAGGGCGAGCTGGTCCCGCAGCATTTTTGCGTACGATGCGGGTTCGACCTTCGCGCTGCTCCGAAGGCCTCAGTGAAGGCGGCCGCACGTCGGCTGGAACGGGCGATCGCGGATATATGCAGGGTGGAGACGGCCAAGGGTTCGGCCAAAGCCAGTAACGCCGTCTCCCGCGTGCTGCGTACGCCGGTCGCCGCCGATGTCCGCTCGGGGAGGACGCTCACGAATCTGTCGACCACTGCGCGAATTCGCTGCTTCGAGGCGCTCGCAGCTAAACCTCCTGACTGGCTTGTGAACGACATAGACTGCGCTGGCGCATACCGGCGCTGGATGATCGTGGCCGCGGGCGGCCACAAGGTGCTGATCGCACGCTTTGCCGAATTCCTGGAGACGCACCAGGGTTCGCCACGGCGGAGCCCGCCGCCTGTCGCCGACCGCTCCGCGCTGTTCACTGCCTATTTTGGGGTCATGCAGCGTGGAACCGCTCGCGCGTCAACAAGAGGTAACTGCAGCTCAATCACGGGCCATTCGAAGTCGATGTCATGAAAGCCGTCGGTCAACATGCGACCCCAATTCGGCCGCTCATAGCCGCATGCCATGTTCCTAAAGGCGGTCGTTCGCGAATGGCTAGTCCGCGATGCGGTCGTCGAACTTTTTCCGTGCGCCCTCGATGTAAGGCTGCTGCGACCGAGCCCAGGATGCCAAAACCAGCAGAGGTTCATGTAGCGAGCGACCCTGCTCGGTGAGTTCGTAGTCGACGCGCGGCGGGATGGTCGCGAAGGCCGTGCGGGTCACAAGGCCATCACGCTCCAGTCCGCGAAGCGTCGTCGTCAGCATCTTGTGCGACAAACCGGGAATGGCGCGCTGCAGGGCGTTGAACCGCATTGGGCCGCTCGTGGACAGTGCACCGACGATCATGATGGTCCACTTGTCGCCAATGCGCTCGAAGATCTGGCCGAGGGCCTTGCAATTGGCTTCACCCTCCGCGGCGTAGTCGACTTCGACAGGCTTCAGTTGCGGGTGTGCCATCTTCATCTCCATTACGCACTCAGAGGTGCGTGACGTTCAAAATCGTGCGTTCTTGCGCATCGAGGAACGAACCTTCATATCGCTACGCACTAACGGAACGTAACGGAAGGTTCAATCATGAATATCGGTGTCAGCGGCGCAAGTGGCAACCTCGGACAGGCTATCGTCCGCGAGCTTCAGGCGCGCAACAATGTTCATAAGATCATCGCCATCTCCCGCACCCCCAAGAGCTCGGATGGGGTTGAAGGGCGGGTCGGCGACTACGACAAGCCCGAGACTTTGGCCACGGCCTATGCCGGCCTCGACAAAGTGATCCTCATCCCGACCAGCGACCTGCGCCCGGGCATGCGCGGTTCGCAGAACGAGGCCGCGATTGCCGCCGCCGTCGCTGCCGGGGTGAAGCATATCGTTCTCCTGTCGGCCGCCGGCACCCGCGAGCAGGCCGAACCGGCTATCGGCGCATCCTACTGGCGCGGCGAGCAGGCGTTGATCAAAACCGCCGCCCAGTGGACGATTCTGCGCATGAACTACTATGCCGAGGCCTTGGCCCAGGAAGCCCAGTCGGCTGCCCAGTCGGGCATGCTCACTGGCTTTGCCGAGAACAAGGTCGCCTTCGTTGGTCGTGAAGACGTGGCTGCCGCCGCTGCCGGCATTGTGCTGGGCGAAGGCCATGTCGGCGCGATCTACAACGCCACCGGTGCCAAGAGCTACACGGGCGCGGAACGTGCGGCGCTTCTGGCCGACATCGTGGGGAAGCCGATCGCGTTCGCAGCCATCCCGGTAGACGCGCTAAAGGGTGGTATGGCCCAGATGGGCCTACCCGACTTCGTCATCAACGCGGTGGCCGGCATCCAGCAGGACTTCGCGAATGGGGCCTTCGATGTCGTGACAGGGGACGTTGAGAAGCTGGCTGGCCGAGCTCCCCAGGACCTTCGCGACGTGCTCGCAGCGAACCTGAAGTAGGTCCGCGATGAACATCAAATGGGTTTACTGGATCGCCACCGGCCTGCTGGCGCTGATGTATGTCGCGGGCGGCGTCTTCTACCTAAGCAGCATCTCCGTGGTGCAGGGCATGTTCGCCAACTTCGGCTATCCTGCATACATCGTGCCGGTCCTGGGCGTCGTGAAGCTAGCGGCTGCGGCGACTATCCTCTCGCGTATCAGCGTTGCGCTATCGGACCTCGCTTATGCCGGCATGTTCTTCCACCTGATCCTGGCTGCCGGCGCTCATATCGGCATCGCCGACTGGGCTGGACTGCCGCCGTCTCTGATCGGTCTCGTGCTGCTGGCGGTTTCTTTCCTGACGCAGAACCGCGCACGCCGTAAGCAGTCGCCTCACGGCTCGCTCGATGCCCTGCGTGGCGCGAGCGCCTGATCAAACCATCGGACCGGGGCACGCCCGGGTCCGATGGCATACAAGGACAATGTGTATGGAACTCGGCATCTACAGCTTCGGCGACCTCGTGGCCGACCCGAACACCGGCAAAAAGCCGACTTCGGTTGAGCGCATGCGGCGTTTGATGGACATGGCAAGGCTGGCCGACGATGCCGGCCTCGATGTCATCGGCATCGGCGAGCATCACGGGTTGGACTTCGTCAATTCAGCGACCGCAACGCTCATCTCGGGCCTAGCCGCTGCGACAAAGCGCATCCGTTTCACCAGTGCCTCGACGCTGTTAAGCACCGCCGATCCGGTTCGCACTTTCCAGGAGTTCTCGATGGCCGACCTCGTGTCGGGCGGCCGCGTCGAGATCATCTTCGGTCGCGGTGCGTTCAACGACAACTTTCCGCTCTTCGGCTTCGACATGAAGGACTACGATGCGCTCTTTGCTGAGAAGTTGCAGTTGTTTGAACTGCTGAACGCCAACGAGCGCGTTACCTGGTCCGGCAAGTTCCGGGCGCCGCTGCAGGTTGCCGAGATCGCGCCCCGTCCGCACCAGCCGAAGCTGCCAGTGTCGATTGGTGCGCTAAGCCAGGGCAGCGTCGGTCGTGCCGCGAAGCTGGGCTACCCACTGGTGATTCCGGTGCTTGGGGGCAGCATGGAAGGGTATGCCAAAATTGCGGCCTATTACCGCGCTGTATGGGCGCAGTCCGGGCGTCGCCAGGAGGACGCCAAGATCGCACTGTTCTCGCATTTCCATGTCACCGAGACGGCGCGGGAGACTGAGCATGACTTTTACCGGTACTATTCAGCGTACATGCGGCGCATGTTCCGCGGGCCGATCCCGGCAGCGACCTATGCCCACATGCTGTCGCCCCGAGGCACCTTCGTCGGCGGGTCCGTGCAGCAGGTCGTAGACAAGATTTCCATGCTCAAAGAAGCGACCGGCGCTTACCGCTACGTTGGCCAGATCGATGTCGGCGCCCCGCGTTTCGAGACCATCGCTAAGGGCATAGAGCTCATGGCGTCAAAGGTGGCTGACCAGCTTCGATGAAGCGCGGAGGCAAGTCAGCTTCTTCAGTTAGAACGCTGAGTAGCGGACTGTCGCCTTCCCACCCACTTGCCGCCATTCTATGATTTCTTGCTGACGGCTTAGTCTTCGATTTCGATTCCGGCGCCCTGTGCTTCGCCGCCGGAGAACTCGGGCATGATATCGCCGGCCAGCAGCTTTTCCTTGCTGAGCAAGCCCGCATCTTCGAGCGCCTCGAAGTCGGGGAGATCGCGAAGGGTTTCAAGGCCGAACTCCAGCAGGAACTCTTTGGTCGTAACGTAGGTATAGGGCGCTCCGGGCTGTGGCGCGCGCGGGCCGGATGCGATGAAGCCGAAGCCACGCAGGTTGCCGATCAGGTCGCGGCTGATCTCCTTGCCGAAGAAGCTGGAAAGTTCCGCGCGGGTGATCGGCTGGAAATAGGCGATGCACATCAGCGCCAGCACTTCCGACTGCGTGAGGTCGACCGCCCGTTCACTTGCGCCGACGGCCGCGCGGATCGCATCGGCATAAGCCGGACGGGTCAGGTGCTTCCAACCGCCGGCAACGGCGACCAGGTCGTAAGGGCGACCGCGCAGCTCCTCGCGAATGTCGTCGATCAAGAGGTCGATGCTGCAGCTCCTGCCGACGATCCGCGCCAGCGTCTCACGGCCGACCGGCTCGCTGGCAGCGAAGATCGTTGCCTCGACGCGGTTCATCCATTCGCGCCAGCGCACCTCCGGCGGCAGATGATCCAACTCGCGATCGAACAGGCGGTCGCCTGATCGACTGTCGTCTGGCCGACCCTTCCCTGTTCTGGCGCGCGTCGCTTCCGCCATCGTCGTCACAGCCCGTAGA
>NZ_RZSL01000487.1:0-4740 GCF_003997355.1 Mesorhizobium sp. M1E.F.Ca.ET.041.01.1.1
GGCGCAGCTCGATGACGTGAGCCAGAGCCTGCGCAACGCCACGGGCAGCAGCCCGCTCATCGGCGATGGCGCGGACGGCGGATATTATCCGAACGGGTGAATTCTGCCATCGCAGCGAGTCCCCTGACGACAGCCTGCGCGCCTTTCGGCGCGCGGGGCGCTGTCGCGCAAACCTCTTAATCTAGAAAATGCGCTCAACGCCGCTGGATTTTTGGCCCGCGGCCCCGACAGCGAAAATCCTGATCGACAGTGATGTACCGGCCGATACCGGCAGCGGCTTCCTTATGGGCGGGCGCCGACGGTGGCCACTATCCGAACGGCTGAAGGTCCTCAGAAGAAGGGACTATCTGGCGCCCGCGAGACCTGGTCTCAAGGGCGTCCTTTTTCGATCACCAGCCGAGCCAGAGCGCGACGATGGCGAGCACCGCCGGCACCGTCTGGATGAACAGGATCTTCCGGCCGACGGTCGCCGCGCCGTAAAGGCCGGCGACGGCGACGCAAAGCAGGAAGAAGATCTTGATCGGAAACCCGCTCGCGCCGAGAAAAAGCCCCCAGATCAGGCCGGCGGCAAGGAAGCCGTTATAGAGCCCCTGGTTGGCGGCAAGCACTTTTGAAGCGCTGGCGAAATCCGGCTTGAGGTTGAACGCCTTGTGGCCGCGCGGCGTGTCCCACAGCACCATTTCCAGATAGACGATGTAGCAGTGGATCAGCGCCACCAGCCCGACCAGGATATTGCCGACCATTGTCCCCTCCGCCCGTTCGAATCGGACATTGATCACGCGCCGCCATCGATAGGCAAGATGGCCTGCCCCGAACCGGCTGGATCAGGGTTGCCAAGCCCTGCGCGTTGGTATCTTTTCCCGCCAGCCAATTTCCAGTTGAGATCCGACATGTCCTTCCAAAAACTCGATGAACTCGGCCACAAGCTCGAAGCGCTGGAACATGCGCTGGCCATCCTCGGCGCTGACGAGGCGACCCATATGGCGGTTGGCGGCGGCGAGAAGCGCGCCGAAGCGACGTCGGTGCTTGCCGGCATGCTGCACGCCCAGGCGACCGCACCCGAGATCGGCGACTGGATCGCAGCCGCCGAAGCCGAGCCACTCGGCGACGAGCAGCAGGCCGCGGTCAGGGAGCTGCGCCGGCAATACACCAATCTCACCTGCCTGCCGGTCGAATTCGTCGAGCGCCAGACGACGGCGCGCATGCGCTCGGAGCAGCTTTGGCGCGACCTGCGCGCCAAGAACGACTGGGCGGGCTTCCTGCCGGCGCTGGAAGGCGTCGTGGCGCTGGTGCGGGAGGAGGCTGCGCTGCGCGCCGACGCGCTCGGCCTCGATCCCTATGACGCGCTGATGGAACAATACGATCCAGGCAACCGTGCCGCCGACATCACGCCGGTATTTGCCGAACTGAAGGCCTTCCTTGGTGATTTCCTGCCGCACGCATTGGCGGTGCAGGATGCGCGGCTAGCAAAACACCCCCTGAAGCCGCTCTCCGGCAGCTACGCCATCGACCGTCAGCGCGAACTCGGCCTTGCCATGATGGCGGCCGTCGGCTTCGACCTCACGCACGGCTCGCTGTCGGTGTCGCACCATCCCTTCTGCGGCGGCGTACCGACCGACGTGCGCATCACCACCCGCTACAAGACCTCCGATTTCCTGTCGGCGCTGATGGGCGTGCTGCACGAGACCGGGCATGCGCTCTACGAGCAGAACCTGCCGAAAGCCTGGTCGCACTGGCCGCTCGGCAAGGCGCGCGGCATGGCCGTGCATGAGAGCCAGAGCCTGTTCGTCGAGAAGCAGATCGGCCGCAACCCCGCCTTCTGGCGCTGGGCGCTGCCGGTGGTCGAAAAGCATCTCGGCGAAGAATGGTCGATCGACGACATCCTGCCGCATGTCCATCATGTCGAGCGTGGCCTGATCCGCGTCGACGCCGACGAGGTCACCTATCCGCTGCATGTCATCCTGCGCTACGAGCTCGAGCAGGAACTCGTCTCCGGCCGGCTGGAGGCCGCCGACCTGCCCGAGGCGTGGGACGCCAAGATGCGCGACTATCTCGGCCTGTCGACCATCGACGACCCGGCCGACGGGCCGATGCAGGACGTGCATTGGCCGGGTGCCGCTTTCGGCTATTTTCCGTCCTATACGCTGGGCGCCATGATGGCGGCGCAGCAATGGGCGGCGCTCACCAGGGAGCACCCGTCCGCGGACGAGGATCTCGCCAAGGGCGATTTCAGCGCCATCAACGACTGGCGCCGCAAAAGGATCTGGTCGCAGGGCTCGCGCTGGTCGACGCCGGACCTGCTCGAACGCGCCACCGGCGAAAGGCTCAACGCCGCCTACTTCACCGAGCATTTGCGCAGGCGCTACGGCGACTGACGCGGAGCAGCCTGGAACCGGCGACTTTGTGGCGTGGTTACTCCGCGGCGCCCTTGAAGGCGCTGGCTCCCGTCTCGAACTGCAGCTTGGCGAGCCGCGCATAGGTGCCGCCCTTGGCGACCAGGCTTTTGTGCGTGCCTTCCTCGACGATGCGTCCGCCCTCCATGACGAGGATCCGGTCGGCCTTGAGCACCGTCGCCAGCCGGTGGGCGATGACGATGGTGGTGCGGCCGCGCATCAGGTGCTCGAGCGCCGTCTGCACAAGTGTTTCGCTTTCGGCGTCGAGCGCCGAGGTCGCCTCGTCGAGCAACAGGATCGGCGCGTCGCGCAGAATGGCGCGGGCGATCGCCACGCGCTGGCGCTGGCCGCCTGAGAGCGTCACGCCGCGCTCGCCGACCTGGCTGTCATAGCCCTTTTCGAGCTTGGTGATGAACTCGTCGGCGAGCGCCGCCTTCGCCGCCGCCTCGATCTCGGCATTTGTGGCGCCCGGCCGGCCGAACGCGATATTGTCGCGCGCGCTTGCGGCGAAGATGGTGACGTCCTGCGGCACGATGGCGATGCGTTCGCGGACCGCGGCCGGATCGGCTTCGCGTACGTTGACGCCGTCGATGACGATGCGGCCGCTTTCCGGATCGTAAAAGCGCAGGATCAGCGAGAAGACGGTGCTTTTCCCCGCGCCCGAAGGACCGACGATCGCCACCGTCTCGCCGGGCTTCACCTGGAAGCTCAGGCCGTGCACGGCGGCGCGGTCCGGCCGCGCCGGATAGGAGAAGGAGACATCATCGAAGCTGATCGCGCCCTTGGCCTTGGCCGGCAGCGGCTGCGGATCGACAGGCGGCAGGATGGCGGGCTTCTCGGCCAGGATCTCGGTCAGCCGCTCGGCGGCGCCCGCCGCCTGCGACAGCTCGCTCCATACTTCCGACAGCGCGCCGAGCGCACCGGCGGCGAACACCGAATAGAGCAGGAACTGGCCGAGCGTGCCGGCCGACATCGTGCCGGCAAGCACGTCGCGCGAGCCGAACCAGAGCACCGCCACCACCGAGGAAAAGATCATGAAGATGGCGAAGAAGGTGAGGAAGGAGCGGGCAAAGACCGACATGCGCGCCGCCTCGAAGGCGGCTTCGACGGCGGCCGAGAAGCGCCCAGTGACCAGCTTCTCGTTGGTGAAGGCCTGCAGCGTGCGCACGGCGCCGATCTGCTCGCTGGCATAGGCGGTGGCCTCGGCGAGCGTGTCCTGCGCGAGGCGCGACTTGCGCCGCACGGAGCGGCCGAAAGCGACCAGCGGCAATACGATCAGTGGGATAGCGGCGATGACCAGGCCGGAGAGTTTCGGGCTGGTGAAGATCATCATCGCCACGGCGCCGAGGCCGAGGATGAGATTGCGCAGCGCGACCGATGCGGTGGCGCCGACCGCCGATTTCACCTGCGTGGTGTCGGCGGCAAGGCGCGACACGATCTCGCCCGACTGCGCGCGATCGAAGAAGGCCGGCGAGAGCGTCGTCACATGAGAAAAGACGTCGCGGCGGATATCGGCGACGACCCGCTCGCCGAGCGTGATGACAAAGTAGTAGCGGCTGGCCGAGGCCGCCGCCAGCAGAGCCGCCATCAGAACCAGCGCCGCGAAATACTCGGCAATGAAGGTGGAGCCCGCCGCCTGGAAGCCATGGTCGATCATGCGCCGCACGGCCATCGGCAACGCCAGCGTGGTCACTGCCGCCACGATCAGCGAGATGATGGCGCCGACCGCCAGTTTCCGGTAGCGGGTGATATAGGGAAAAAGGTTTCTGAGCGGCCGGACCGAGCGTCTGCGCTCGTCTGCACTGACACCGATATCCGCCATGAGCGTTTCCTCTGGCCGCTTGCCGGTCATGCGCTACAATATGCCCCTGCCGCGGCCTTGTGATTCAATTCCGGCTGATGTATAGGCTCGCCGACCGTTTTAGAAGCCGTGGCTTTTCATTAGCTGCGGCTTCGAGTTTTAAAAAGGGGCGCATCGACGCAGGCCATGGGCCCGTCACCAGCGCCGGCAAGCCAGGAACACGACAATGAAGGCCGATATCCATCCCGACTACCACACCATCAAGGTCGTCATGACCGACGGCACCGAGTACCTGACCCGCTCCACCTGGGGCAAGGAAGGCGACACGATGAACCTCGACATCGACCCGACCACGCACCCGGCCTGGACCGGCGGCCAGCAGGCCCTGCTCGACCGCGGCGGCCGCCTGTCGAAGTTCAAGAAGCGCTTCGAAGGTTTCGGCCTCTAAGCCGGATACGCCTGCAGAATTTGAAAAACCCGCCCTCGAGGCGGGTTTTTTGTTGGCAGCGCCTGCCCCCACCTCCCCCTTGTGGGGAGGTCGGACCG
>NZ_RZSL01000488.1:0-4710 GCF_003997355.1 Mesorhizobium sp. M1E.F.Ca.ET.041.01.1.1
AGATCCCAGGCGCGGCGATCACCAAGGACAACGTCGACAATCCCGCCTTCTGGGGCAACCAGAAGCCGCCGACGGAAACCGTGAAACCGATCGAGTAACCGCGAGATCGCTCCGGGCCAAACCAGCCCGGAGCGATCTCAAAAGCAGCGCGTGTGCGCACAAAAGCGCACCAGACGCTGCAACGCCCTTAAAACCTGCGCGCCAACCGGACCAGCTCATGAACCCCCGCACTCGCCATGCTCTCGAGCTCGTGCTCGACAATCTCGTCTGGTTCATGCTGGTCTTCGTGCTGGCGGTCTTTTCCGTTCTCGTTCCGAACTACTTCCAGCTCGGCATTTTCGCCAACATCATCGAGGCTTCGAGCGTGCTCGGCGTCATGTCGATCGGCCTGGCGCTGGTGATCATTGCCGGCCACATGGACCTGTCGGTCGAATCGGTCGCCGCGCTCAGCGCCATGGCGGTCGGCATCATGTTCTGCTCGTCAGGCATCGGCCAGGGCGTGCAGTTGCATCCGGACTGGCTGATGGTGCCGGTGTCGCTCGCCATCGCGCTTGCCGTCGGCGCCATCATCGGCGTCATCAACGGCTTCCTCATCGTCAGGCTGAAGATGAGCGCCTTCATCATCACACTGGCCTCCTATATCTGGGTGCGCGGTCTCGTGCTGGTGATCTCAGGCGGACGCTCGGCGCAGGATCTGGCGCCCGCCATCCGATGGTTCGGCATCCAGCGGCTCGCCGGCTTGCCGCTGACCGCCTGGATCGCGGTCGGCTGCTTCGTGGTCTTCTCGCTGATCCTGGCCAAGACGCCGTTCGGCCGGCATCTGGTGATGATCGGCGGCAACGAGACCGCGACCTTCCGCGCCGGCATCCGCGTCAACCGCAACCTGATCGTCGCCTTTGTGCTTGCCGGCGCCATCGCCGGGCTGGCCGGCTGGCTGCTTGCCATCCGCACCTCCGGCGCCACTGCCAATCTCGGCGTCGGCCTGCTCTTCAATGCCTTCGCCGCCGTCGTCATCGGCGGCGTAAGCCTGAAGGGTGGCGTCGGCACTCTGCCCGGCGTCTATGCCGGCGTGCTGCTTCTGTCGGCCATCAACACCGCCATCAACCTGATGGGCCTGCCGGCCAATTTCACCCAGGTCATCCATGGCCTCCTGGTGCTGGCGGCCGTGCTGCTCGACGCTTTCAAGCAAACCATTCGCCAAAGACTCGCATGACAGGACGGCTCGCATGACAGGACGCATCGAAGGCAAGGTGGCGGCGATCGTCGGCGCCGCGCGCGGCATCGGCAAGGGCATAGCCCAGCGCTTCGCTGAAGAAGGCGCCAAGCTGGTGCTTGCCGACAGCGAGGCCGAAGCCGGTAAGGCGAGCGCCGACGAGTTGGACGCCGCCTTCATCCACACCGACATTTCGAAGATGGCCGATGCGGAAGCCGTCGTCGCATTGGCGCTCAAACGCCACGGCCGCCTCGACATCATCGTCCAGAACGCCGGCATCTATCCCTGGCAGCTCATCGAGAACACCAGCCCGGAGGACTGGGACCGCGTCATGGCGGTGAACCTGCGCGGCAGCTTCAACGCTGCCCGCGCAGCACTTGCGCCGATGAAGGCGCAGCGCAGCGGCCGCATGCTCTTCACCTCTTCCATCACCGGCCCGCAGGTAAGCAGCCCCGGCCACGGTCACTATTCGGCGAGCAAGGCCGGCATCAACGGCCTCATCCGCGCCGCCGCGCTCGAGTTTTCCGGCTACGGCATCACCGTCAACGGCGTCGAACCCGGCAACATCCTGACCGAAGGCATGAAGCTTCATCGCGATGCCGCCTTCATCAAGAGCATGGAGAACGCTGTGCCGCTCGGACGCCTCGGCACGCCGCGCGACGTCGCCAACGCCTTCCTGTTTTTGGCCTCGGACGACGCCAGCTACATCACCGGCACGACCATCGTCGTCGACGGCGGCCAGCTTCTGCCCGAGGGTCAGGATTTCCGGCTGACGCCGCCGTGAGGTGCCGCGGCGGCCAACTGACTTCCAGCACGTCTGTGCAGCCGCGCGGGGCGCCACAGGCGACGACGGGACACCTGGGCCGCCCGATGGGAAACGCTCCGCTCGCCAGATACCTTGCGCAGCGGATCCTGCAAGCCTTCGTTGCACCAACGGTTGGGCGCAATCCGATTAGATCATATACTTCTAATATGCAGCCGATTCGCCGACTACCCGACACAGTTGAAATGCACCCCGGACAACCCGATCATCCTCGCAGTGCACTCCACAAAGAAGTATTGGACAATCAAGCCATCTGCGATACAGACTTCGATGTGCTGATTTCAGCAGCGGCGGCCTATGATTTGGGTAACAAGAACCTCAGGGCAATTTGGTTCAAATGGAACCGACCTGCGGGCTATTGGCGATCCAATCGTTGAGGCAGACGCGAGAGCCGTTGCCACCGAATCACATCAGGCAAAAGGCTTCGACCTCCCGGCTATCGCTCCAGAAGGAACGGAACCGTCAAATCTTCAAGGTTTAGCCTAGTGCCATCCGCCGGACGAGAACGTTCAGAAGTCGTTCATTCGGACATCAGCCGCAAGGGGCCCCGAGTCATCTCCCGGCTGATAACATTGCGGGGCTTGGCTCTGGTGCACGATGGCCTTATGGGCGCCATCGCACTGTTGCTTTCTTTCGCATTGCGGCTGGATGTCATCGGCTTCTCTCAGAACTCGTGGGGATACCTCGCCGCCGCGACATTCTTCGGAATTATAGTGAGCATCACGGGTTTCTTCCTTGGGCTCAATCGCGGCATATGGCGCTATGCGTCGCTATCCGATTTTCTGGCGATTGCGGGTGTCGCTACTGCATCTCTCGCAATTTTCACGGTTGCCGAGTTTCTGATCAATCGACTGAACTCAATTCCGCGTTCCTCGATCCTCATCGCTTGGGCCTTCACGATCGTGCTTTTGGCCGGGCCGCGCGCCGCATACCGGGTTTATCGCAACCGACACGATGTGAGCAGGGGAAAAGCAGCCCGAGGAGCTGGCAGGAACGTTCTGCTGATCGGCGCCGCCGACAATGCCGAGGCCTTCATAAGGACGATCAAGGAGAGGCAAAGTGCCTCTGTCAACGTGCTTGCGATCGTCGACGAGCGCGGCCGCAGAACCGGGCGAGCCATCCGAGGCATACCAGTCGTGGGTCCACTGGACAAACTCCCTCAGATATTGGACCGGTTCGAGGCGCGGGGGCGCCGGGCCGAGGCAATAATCCTCACTCGATCGCGCGATGAATTTCGGCAGTATGCCAGTCTCGAGGAGCTGGTGGAGATCGCGGCACAGCAAAAGCTCGAGTTGCTGATGCTCCCAAACCTGCTCGATATGAAGAGCATCGACGCGGAGATCGAACTTACCCCGATAAAGTTGGAGGATCTTCTGCAGCGCGCGCCCGTCAAGTTGGACACGCGCAAGATTGCCGCCATGATTGGCGGCAAGAACGTAATGATCACTGGAGCGGGCGGTTCAATCGGGTCCGAGTTGGCGCGGCAGGTGGCGGAGCTGAGCCCTCTAAGCCTCGTTCTGGTGGACGCCAACGAGTATGCGCTCTACTGCATCAAATCCGAGCTGACCCAAAAGCGCCCTGACACGCGGATCGACGCCGTGCTTTGCAACGTGCGTGAGAGGGATGCGATTAGCAACGTCGTAGAAACCCATGCGCCACATCTGATCTTCCATGCAGCTGCTTTGAAGCACGTGCCGATGGTCGAAGCGCAACCGATCGAAGGCATTTTCACAAATGCCATCGGTACCCGGAATGTAGCCGACGCCGCGCTTCGCTGGAAAGTCTCCAAGATGATCATGGTGTCGACTGACAAGGCTGTGAACCCGGCAAACGTTATGGGTGCCACGAAACGAATGGCGGAAATGTATTGCCAGGCAATGGATCTCGACCAGAAGACGTGCACCACGCGCTTCATGACCGTTCGCTTCGGCAACGTATTGGGATCAGCCGGATCGGTGGTTCCCCTCTTTGAACAGCAGATAAAGGCCGGCGGGCCTGTAACAGTGACCCATCCGGAGATCGTTCGCTTTTTCATGACGATCCCGGAAGCATGTCTTTTGGTCCTGCAGGCGGCGGCTCATGAGCCGGACAAGATTGATGAGCGAGGCCGGATCTTTGTCCTCAATATGGGGTCACCCGTGAAGATCGCCGATCTCGCGAGGAACCTCATTCGTCTCTCAGGGCGCCGGCCGGACACTGACATTGAAATCGCTTACACCGGGCTGCGCCCCGGAGAGAAACTCTACGAGGAATTGTTCGACCGTAGCGAAACACTGAGCGAGACTGGCTCGCCGGGAATCCTGGCAGCGTCCGCACGATCGATTGAGCGGGCGGTGATCGTGCGTATCTTCGATGAGATGCAGCGCATGGTAGACGATCTGGATGTGGAGGGCGCGCTACGACTTCTCCAATCGACCGTACCGGAGTTCACCGCGGGACCTGATATCCACCTGACAATGAGCAGAGCGCGCTCGTTACGGCAATGAACGCCACCTACCGGACACCGGCGGATCGTCAGACAGCAGGTGGCGTGGGGGGTGGCAACTGTGACTGTATCGGGATTTTGGTCGGAGGACCTTTCTTGCTGGCTTCGGCAGCGGCGCTGTGCAACGCGTTGCAGGTTTTCTTCTTTGCCAAGCGCGTTCGGGATAGATTCGAGGTAGACGCTACGGTC
>NZ_RZSL01000489.1:0-4701 GCF_003997355.1 Mesorhizobium sp. M1E.F.Ca.ET.041.01.1.1
CGCTCGAAGGCGAGATTGCGCGCACCATCCAGTCGATTGCCGGCGTCAAGGCGGCGCGCGTCCACATCGTCATGTCCGAGCGCGCCAATTTCCGCCGCGACGAGCAGCAGCCCTCGGCTTCGGTGGTCATCCGCTATGCCGGCATGGATGCCGAAAAGAGCGCGCAGTCGATCCGCCACCTGGTCGCCGCGGCGGTTCCCGGCTTGTCGGCCGACAAGGTCACCGTGCTCGATTCCAACGGCAACCTGCTCGCCGCCGGCGACGACACCTCCAACACCAGCGCTGCCCGCACGCTCGGCGTCGAGCAGACGGTCGAGGCGCAGATCGGCGACAACATCCGCCGCGCGCTGACACCCTATCTCGGCCCCGACAATTTCCGCGCCAGCGTCAAGGCCGACGTCAACACCGACACGCGCCAGACCGAAGAGACGATCTTCGATCCTGAATCCCGCGTTGAGCGATCGGTGCAGTCGGTACGCACCAACGAGGCCAGCAACCAGAAGCAGGCCTCGACCCCGACCAGCGTCGAGCAGAACCTGCCCGAGACCCAGACGACCAGCACCGAGGGGCCGCAGTCCTCCTCGCAGAACGACCGCAAGGAAGAGATCACCAACTACGAGATCAACTCCAAGAAGATCGCCACCGTCTCCAACGGCTATTCGGTGACCAAGATGTCGATCGCCGTCGTCGTCAACCAGGATCGGCTCAAGACCATCCTCGGCAAGGACGCCACGCCCGAGCAGATCGCCAAGCGCGTTGCGGACATCCAGAAGATGGTGGCCTCGGCCACCGGCTTCGACGACAAGCGCGGCGACATCATCGACGTCTCGGCGGTGGAATTCATCGACGGACTGGATGGCGAGCCGATCGACCAGCCCGGCATCCTCGCCTCGATCGGCACGTACACCGGCACGCTCATCAACGCCGGCGCCTTCATCGTCGTCGTGTTCCTTGTCGCCTTCTTCGGCCTTCGGCCGATGGCCGCCGCGCTGACGGCATCGGCGAAGCCCGCAGCCATCGCCGGCCCCAGCTTCGACGATGTCCAGCGCTCGCTGCCGACGCCCGACGCGCCGGTGGCTGCGATCGCTTCCGATACGCCGGTCGGCGCCTTGCCCGACGCTCGCCCGGGCTCCACCCCGCTCGACGACCTGCGTCAGAAGATCAGGCCAGCGCCGCAGGAACGGCTGGCGCGCATGGTCGACCTCAACGAGGAGCGCACCGCACAGATCCTGCGCAAATGGGCGGCCGCCCCGGAAGCGGCGGCTTAAGCCATGGCTTCGGGAGCCCTTTTCGATCTCCTGCCCGATTTCGGCCCGCGCGCGCCGCGCACCGGCCAGCCGCCGGCGGCGCAGAACGTCGAGCCCAAGCCGGAGGCATCCCCGCCGCAAGCCGACATTGGCGCTTTGATCGCCGAGGCGGTGGCCGACGCGGAAGCAGCACTCGAAGCCCGCCTCACGGCCGCCCATCAGGCGGCGCTGGAGGCCGAGCGCCAGGCCAATGACGATGCGGCGAAAGCGTTCCTGGAAAGCTTCGGCGGCGATCTCGGCGCGGCGGTCACGACGCGGATCGATGCCATGGAGGCGCGTGTTGCCGAGATCACCGCCGCCACCATCGCCCGCATCATGGGCGGCATCGTCAGCGAAGAGCTGCAAAAGCGTTCGCTCGACGCCCTCACCCGCACCATCGGCGCCGCGGTCGCCGACAGCGAGGCCGTGCGGATCGGCGTGCGCGGGCCGCTGTCGCTGTTCGAGCCGCTGAAGGCGGCACTTGGGGACCGCGCGGCCAATCTCGATTTCACCGAAGCCCCGGGCTTCGACCTGACCGTGACCATCGATGAAACGGTGTTCGAGACGCGTATCGCCGAATGGTCGGCTTCCCTGTCGGAGGTCCTGTCATGAGCGCCATCGACCACGGCGAGGCCAGGCACGAGATCATCATCGTCAAGCGCAACCACGACGGTCATGACGACGACCATCATGGCGGCGTCTGGAAGATCGCCTTTGCCGACTTCATGACGGCGATGATGTGCTTCTTTCTCGTCATGTGGCTGATCAACGCCGCCAACGAGCAGACCAAGGCGGCGGTCGCCAGCTACTTCAATCCGGTCGAGCTGATCGACCGCAACTCCAGCCGCAAGGGTCTCGAGGATCTCGGCGACGGCCCGAGCAAGGTTGGTCTCACCGCCGACAACCCGCAGGATGGCGCCAGCAAGGCCGGCGAGAACGGCAAGGGCGGCGCCGGCTCCTCCGACCGCAGGCAGACCAAGGAAGCCTCGCAGAAGTCCGACCTTTCCGACGAGCACCTGTTTGCCGACCCGTACGCCGTGCTTGCCGAGATCGCCACCGATACCGGCGTCATGCAGAATGTCAGCGCCAAGGGTGAAGGCGGTGTTCAGAACGCCGGTCCGGCGACCGGCGCTTCCGGCGGCGAATCCTATCGCGACCCTTTCGCGCCGGATTTCTGGTCGCAGCAGGTGGCGACACCTGGCGCCGAAGCCAGCGCGGAACGCAAGAAGATCGAAGGCGATCCGGCCAAGCCCGGCGAAAAAGTCGCCGAAACCGAGGTACCGAAGGTCAAGGCGGCTCCGCCGGCGCCGCCGCGCCTGGAAGCCCCACTCGAACCGATGGCAACGCCCGAGAAACCCGATACCAAGATGGCTGCCGGATCGGCCGATGCGAAGGCCGGGAAAGCCGCGCGCCAGGAGATCAAGGTCGAGAAGGCTGAAAGCGGAAAAGCGGAAGCCGAAAAAGCCGGAGATGAAGCCAAATCCGAAGCCGCGAAGGCTGGATCGGCGAAGGCGGAGACGGCGAAGGCAGAGCCGGAGCAGACACCAGACCAAGGCGTAAAGGCCCCGAGCAGCACCGCCCTCAAGGCCGCCGCCGAAATCAAGCAGGAGCTGGCCAAGGCCTTCGCGCCGGGTGAAAAGCTGGCCGAGGGCGTCTCCGTCGAGGCCACCGACAAGGGCGTCGTCATCTCGATCACCGATCAGCTCGACTTCGGCATGTTCGAGATCGGTTCGGCCTTGCCGCGCCGCGAGCTGGTGCTGGCGATGGAGAAGATCGGGCACATCATCAACGAGAAGAAGGGCACCATCACCATCGGCGGCCATACCGACGCGCGGCCGTTCCGCAGCGACACCTATGACAACTGGCGGCTGTCCACCGCCCGCGCCCACTCCGCCTATTACATGCTGGTGCGAGGCGGCGTCGACGAAAGCCGTATCACCGAGGTCGCCGGCTATGCCGACCGCCAGCCCAGGATCCCGTCCGATCCGCTGGCCGCCGCGAACCGCCGCATCGAAATCCTGATGGCTACAGGCGGATGAGAGGCAAGACCGTCATCGGCCGCGCTGTCGGGCTGCTGCTGCTCGCCGCCGCAGGATCGCCGGCCGCGGCTTTCGCCCAGGATGACGGCTTGCAGCCTTATCAGCTGGTGCGTTCGCTGCAGCTGATCCAGGACCGCATCGCCGGCGGCGACCATGCGGCGCTGCCGATGCAGGCCAAACTGCTCGAAATGACCGATGCCAGGCTTCGCGCCGCCGATGCCGAGGATTTCAAGGATCCGAAAAATTTCCGCGGACTGCTCGTCTACGGCATGAGCGGCGGCAACCCTGTCACGGTCGAGGCCGCGGCTTCGCGCGCGACGACCGACCCGCAAAGCCTCGCCATCGCCAAGGGGATCGTCGCCTACCTGAACGGCCGGCCGGCCACCGCGATCGAGATCCTGAAGCCGATCGATCCGATGAGCGTGCCTCCCGACCTCGGCGCCTTCCTGGCGCTGGTCAAGGGTTCTCTGCTCGCGACCGATGAACCGGCCGCAGCGCTCATCTTGCTGGACCAGGCCCGCCTGCTCAGCCCCGGCACGCTGGTCGAGGAAGCAGCCCTTCGCCGTTCCGTCGGCATCGCCGCGGCACAAGGCGATGCCGCTCGCTTCGCGCTCGCCTCGACGCAGTATGTCGCGGGCTATCTCTATTCCCCCTATGCCAGCCAGTTCGCGGATTCCTTCGTCTCCGGCGTTATTCAACTGCACATGTCGATCAGCCAGGACAAGCTCGCCGACATCACGTCGATGATGGATGCCGAGCGCGAGAAGGTGATCTATCTGCGCATCGCCCGCCGTGCCGCGATCGACGGGCTGACGGATCTCTCCGCTTTCGCCTCGGCGCGGGCTGAGCAAGGCCGTAACGGCAACGGCAATCAGGACGATCCACGCGCCGTGCTCTACTCCAGCCTCTCCACGGTGACGTCGGCCACGATCGACGACGTGCGCGCCAGGCTCGGCAAGATCGATCGCGCCAAACTTTCGGAAGGCGACCGCGCCTTGCTCGACGCCGCGCAAGCCGTCGCAGGCGAGGTCGTCGCACCTGTGCCGGCGGCAGGCAAGGACGAGATCGAGGCTGCGGATCCGGCAAGGATCAATGCGGCGAAACCCGCCGCCGAAGCCGAGTCTGTGAGCAAGGCCGACGCCGAAGCCTTGCCGCCGGTGGAAGGCGCCATGTCCGAGCAGCCGGCTGTCGCGGCTGCGGCCAAGCCGGCGGCGGACGCGCCGACCGCGGCTCCCGCGCCGCCGACCCTGCCAACGACGGCTCCGCCCACGGTCGCGGCGCTAGCCGCCGCTCCGGCACCACCCGAAACGCCAGCCGTGCTGCCTGCGTCTGCGCCGGCGGCCGTCGCGGATCTTGATCCGCACGATCCCACCGAC
>NZ_RZSL01000048.1:0-20704 GCF_003997355.1 Mesorhizobium sp. M1E.F.Ca.ET.041.01.1.1
GTCAAGTCCCAGCTCGAAGCGCTCGGCTACACGGTCGACCTGCAATATGCGCAGGACGACATTCCGAACCAGCTCAGCCAGCTGGAAAATGAAATCACCAAGGGCCCGAAGGCGCTGATCATCGCCTCGATCGACGGCACCACCATGGCCGATGCGCTGCAGAAGGCCAACGATGCCGGCGTGGTTACCGTCGCCTATGACCGCCTGATCAAGAAGACCCCGAACGTCGACTACTACACCACCTTCGACAATTTCGGCGTCGGCGTGATCCAGGCGAATTCCCTGGTCAAGGGCCTCAAGGAGCGCTTCCCGAACGCCAAGCCATGGAACGTCGAACTGTTCGGCGGCTCGCCCGACGACAACAACGCCTTCTTCTTCTACAACGGCGCGATGTCCGTCCTGCAGCCGCTGATCGACGACGGCTCGATCAAGATCAAGTCCGGCCAGATGGGCATGGACAAGGTCGGCACGCTGCGCTGGCTCGCCGCCACCGCGCAGGCCCGCATGGACAACCTGCTCTCGGCCAACTACTCGGACGGCAGCCGCGTCGATGGCGTTCTGTCGCCCTATGACGGCCTGTCGCGCGGCATCACGGCCTCGCTGCGCGCCGTCGGTTACGGCACGGACGCACAGCCCTGGCCGATCGTGACCGGCCAGGACGCAGAGACCGCCTCGGTCAAGCTGATCATCTCGGGCGAGCAGTATTCGACGGTGTTCAAGGACACCCGCGAGCTGGCCAAGGCCACCGTGCAGCTGGTCGACAAGGTGCTCTCCGGCGGCAAGCCCGACGGCCTCGACGACAAGACCTACAACAACGACGTCAAGGTCGTTCCCTCGATCCTGTTGACGCCGCATGACGTCGACAAGTCGAACTACCAGGCGCAGGTCGTCGACTCCGGCTACATCAAGGCCGACGAGCTGAAGTAATCCGGCTTGGAAAACGAGGGGTCCTGCGCGACGCAGGGCCCCTTTTCGTTCAGAAGCGACCCCGGTATTGTTTTTGCCGGCTTCTGCAGTGCCATGCGCCGTCGCGGCGCGGACAAGGCTGCAGTATGTTGATTTCGCGCATGATGCTTTCCAAAGGGAAGGCATGCGCCAGGGAGTGGAATTCCTGATGGCCTCGACGATTTTGGAGATGCGCGACATCACCAAGACGTTCCCCGGCGTGAAGGCGCTGTCGAACGTCACCCTCAGCGTCGAAGAAGGAGAAATCCACGCCATCGTCGGCGAGAACGGCGCCGGCAAATCAACGCTGATGAAGGTGCTGTCGGGCGTCTATCCGTCCGGAACCTATGAGGGCGAAATCATTTTCCGCGGCCAGGAATGCCACTTCAAGGGCATCCATGACAGCGAGCATATCGGCATCGTCATCATCCACCAGGAGCTTGCCCTGGTGCCGATGCTGTCGATCGCGGAAAACATCTTCCTCGGCAACGAACACGCCACCTACGGCGTCATCGACTGGAACGCCAACGAGAAGCGAACCGGCGCCCTGCTCAAAAAGGTGGGCCTCAAGGAAGATCCCAAGACGCTGATCACCAATATCGGCGTCGGCAAGCAGCAGCTGGTCGAGATCGCCAAGGCGCTGAGCAAGGAAGTGAAGCTCCTGATCCTCGACGAGCCGACCGCCTCGCTCAGCGAGAAGGACAGCCAGGCGCTGCTCGACCTCCTGCTCGAGTTCAAGCGGCAGGGCATGACCTCGATCCTGATCTCCCACAAGCTCAACGAGGTGAACCGCGTCGCCGACAAGGTCACGGTGATCCGCGACGGGCGCACCATCGAGACCCTGCCCAGGAACGACATCAGCGAAGACCGCATCATCACCTCGATGGTCGGTCGGTCGCTCGACGACCGCTACCCGCCGCGCGAGCCGAACATCGGTGAGGTGGTCTTCGAGGTCAAGGACTGGTCGGTCTTCCACCCGATCCATGCCGAGCGGCAGGTGATCAAGAACGTCAACCTCAATGTGCGCAAGGGCGAGGTGGTCGGCATCGCCGGATTGATGGGCGCCGGCCGAACCGAATTCGCGATGAGCCTGTTCGGGCGCTCCTACGGCCGGCATATCACCGGCGAGGTCCTGCACCGAGGCAAGCCCGTCGATCTTTCGACGGTGAGCAAGGCGGTGGCAAATGGCATCGCCTATGTCACCGAGGACCGCAAAACCTACGGCCTCAACCTCATCGATCATATCAAGCACAATGTGACGCTCGCCAACCTTGGCGGCGTTTCGAGCCGCGGCGTCATCGACGACATGCGCGAAATGAGCGTGGCCAACGACTATCGCAAGAAGACCAACATCCGCGCCTCCAGCGTCTACCAACTGACCGGCAATCTCTCGGGCGGCAACCAGCAGAAGGTGGTGCTGTCGAAATGGCTGTTCGCCGACCCGGAGCTGCTGATCCTCGACGAGCCGACGCGCGGCATCGACGTCGGCGCCAAGTACGAAATCTATACGATCATCGCCCGCCTCGCCGCCGAGGGCAAGGCGATCATCGTCATCTCGTCGGAAATGCCGGAATTGCTCGGCATCACAGACCGCATCTATGTCATGAACGAAGGGCGTATCGTCGGCGAAATGGCGGCGAGCGACGCCAGCCAGGAAAAAATCATGCGCGCCATCGTTCGCGGAGAAGGAAAAAAAGCATCATGAGCACAGAAAGCGCTCCCGCACCGCAGACCGGCGCTGCCGAAGACGTCAAGCAGGGTCCGCGCGTCGCCGTCTCGGCGCTGACGACGAACCTGCGCGAATACGGCCTGATCATCGCGCTGATCGTCATCATGCTGTTCTTCCAGTACACGACCTCGGGAACGCTGTTCAAACCGGTCAACCTCAGCAACCTGGTGCAGCAGAACTCGTTCATCATCGTGATGGCGCTGGGGATGCTTTTGGTCATCGTTTCCGGCCATATCGACCTCAGCGTCGGGTCGGTGGCGGGCTTCATCGGCGCGCTGGCGGCGATGATGATGGTCATCTGGCCGCTCGGAATATTCAGCAACCCGCTCGTGGTCTCGATCGTGTGCCTGATCGTGGGCGCCCTCATAGGCGCGGCGCAAGGCTCTTGGATCGCCTATCACCGGATACCGAGCTTCATCGTGACGCTGGCGGGCATGCTGATCTTCCGCGGCATCTGCCAGGCGCTGCTGGGCGGCGGCTCGTCGGTCGGACCGCTTCCGGACAGCTTCAAAGCGCTGAGCTCAGGCTTCATTCCGGACGTGATCGGGCCGCTGACGCTGATCCCGCCGACGGTGAATGCCGCCGGCAAGACCATCGTCGGCAGCGGGCTTACGCTGCACATGACGACGATCGTGCTCGGCCTCATCGCCGTTCTGGCCTATGCCTATTTCGGGCTGAGGGCCCGCCGCAAGCGTGAGCGTCATGGCTACGAGGCCGAGCCCTTCCCGCTGTTCGTCATCAAGACGCTGGTCGGCAGCGCATTGGCGCTGTTCCTGGTCGTCCAGTTCGCCAGCTACAGGGGCCTGCCGGTGGTGCTGCTGGTGATGGGCGTGCTCATCTCGCTGTTCGTCTTCGTCACCAAGCGCATGACCATCGGCCGCCGCATCTATGCGATGGGCGGCAATGCCAAGGCGGCACAACTTTCGGGCATCAACACCGAAAGGCTGACGCTGCTGGTCTTCATCAACATGGGCGTGCTGTCGGCGCTCGGCGGCCTGATCATCGCGGCGCGCCTCGGCCAGGCCGTGCCGGCCGCCGGCCTCGGCAGCGAGCTCGACGTGATCGCGGCCGTCTTCATCGGCGGCGCCTCGGCGATGGGCGGCGTCGGGCAGGTGATCGGCGCCGTGGTCGGCGGCTTCATCATGGGCGTGATGAACAACGGCATGTCGATCATGGGCGTCAATGTCGACTGGCAGCAGGTGGTCAAGGGCCTGGTGCTGCTCGGCGCCGTCATCTTCGACGTCTACAACAAGAACAAGGCTTAAGGCCGGGAGCGAGGATTTAGGAGGCATACGGGTTCTAGATCGCGGAGCTGCCGGCAACCCGTCGGCGTCAGAAGTCCTCTGAAGGACCACACTCGCGAGCGCAATCCGGACGAAGAGTTTCAACCGTGGCACGGATCGGTTCCGGGCCGCGCCGGTCAGGGTTTGCCCATCGGCAGCCGGGCCAAGACAAAAGAGAGAGGGCTCATCATGCTGATTTCCCAGATCCTCGACGACGCCGAGACGATCCGCGTCGTTGCCCGCAGCGGCGGCAAGACCCGGGTCATCAACGGCGCGCGCAGCGTCTATTCGCTGGCGATGGAGGCGGCGCGCACCGGCACCGGCCTCGTAGCGCTGATCGAGCGCAAGGGCTACGGCGAGACGGTCGACCTCGACGCCGCCTACAAGAAGGGACGCCTGGTATCGCCGATCAACCATCCCGATCCCGCGCATCTCCACCTTACCGGGACCGGACTGACGCATCTCGGTTCCGCCGCGACGCGCGATTCCATGCACAAGAAGCTCAGCGACGGCGAAGAGCAGCTTACCGATTCCATGAAGATGTTCCGCATGGGGCTGGAAGGCGGCAAGCCGCCAAAGGGCGAGATCGGCGTGCAGCCGGAATGGTTCTACAAGGGCAACGGCACCATGGCGATTGCGCCCGGTGCCGCGCTGATGTCGCCCGCCTTCGCGCAAGACGCCGGCGAGGAGCCTGAGATCGCCGGCATCTATGTCATCGGCGACGACGGCGCGCCGTTCCGCGTCGGCTTCACGCTGTCGAACGAGTTTTCCGACCACGTGACCGAGCGGGTGAACTATCTGTTCCTCGCCCATTCCAAGCTGCGCAATGCCTCGTTCGGACCGGAAATCCTGATCGGCGACCTGCCGGCCGACATCCGGGGCGCATCGCGCATCTGGCGCGGCGGCAAGCTGCTTTGGGAAAAGCCGTTCCTGTCGGGCGAGGCGAACATGTCGCACACCATCGCCAATCTCGAGCACCATCATTTCAAGTACTCGGCCTTCCGCCAGCCCGGCGACGTGCATGTGCACATGTTCGGCACCGCGACGCTGTCCTTCGCCGACGGCATCAGGACAGAGGCCGGCGACGTGTTCGAGATCGAGGCCAAGGATTTCGGCCTGCCGCTGCGCAACCCGCTCGAGATCGAAAAGCCGGTGAAGGTGTCGGTGAAGGCGTTGTGAGGGGCGGCTTTCCCTTCTCCCCTTGTGGGAGAAGGTGGATTGGCGCGTAAGCGCCGAGACGGATGAGGGGTGTTCCAGCGAAGCGAAGCGTTGGCGTTCCCTGGAACACCCCTCATCCGACCTCGCTTCGCGAGGCCACCTTCCACAGGGGGGAGAAGGTAAGGCGCGCGGCAGCTTCAACCTCAATAAATATCGAAGTCGAAATACTTGGCCTGGATCTTCTTGTAGGTGCCGTCGGCGACGATGGCGTCGATCGCCGCGTTCAGCCTGTCGCGAAGTGCCGTGTCCTCCAGGCGCACGGCGATGCCGGCCTCGGTCTCGGTGCCCTTGACGTCGCCGACCAGCTTGCAGCAGCCGTCGCTCGCCTTCTTCAGCCAGTCGACTAGCACGAACTTGTCCGAGATGACGGCGTCGAGGCGGCCATTCTGGAGATCGGTGATCGCCTCCTCCTGGGTCGGGTAGAGCTTGGCCTCAGCGCCGGCCTTGCCATAGGCGTCCTGGGCATAGTCGGCCTGGGTGGTCGAGGCCTGGGCGCCGACCGTCTTGCCGGCCAATGCGGCCGGATCGGTGGAGGTGAGAGGGCTGTCCTTCGGGGCCACAAGCGCCAGCGGCGTCGTGTAGTATTTGTGGGTGAAGGCGACCTGCTTCTTGCGCTCCTCGGTGATGCTCATCGAGGCGATGATGGCGTCGAACTTCTTGGCCTGCAGCGCCGGAATGATGCCGTCCCAGTCCTGGGTGACGATCTCGCATTCGACCTTCATCTGCGCGCAGAGCGCGTTGGCGATGTCGATGTCGAAGCCCTCGACCTTGCCGTCCGGCGTGATGGTGTTGAACGGCGGATAGGCGCCTTCGGTGCCGATCTTGATCTTTTCCGCCGCGATCGCGGAACCGGCGCCAAGCGCCAGCACGGCGGCCGCCGCAGCCGATACGATCCATCTGGATATCTGCATTTTCGTTCTCCCTCAGTCAGTTCTGGAGCCGGTGAAGCGCAGCCAAGCATGGCGCGCGAGGCTGAGCAAGCACAGTCTGATTGCAGCGCGGATCAGCGCGCCGCGCGGAAATGCTTGGAGAGCTTCAGGCCTTGCGCCTGATAATTGGAGCCGAGATCGCTGCCGTAGAGCGCCCGCGGCCGCTTCAGCATGTGCTCGTAGACCAGGCGCCCGACGATCTGGCCGTGATCGAGGATGAACGGCACCTCGTGGCTGCGCACTTCGAGCACCGCGCGGCTGCCGCTGCCGCCGGCGGCGGAATGGCCGAAGCCCGGGTCGAAGAAGCCGGCATAGTGGACGCGGAACTCGCCGACCAGCGGATCGAAAGGCGTCATCTCGGCGGCATAGAGCGGCGGCACATGCACCGCTTCTCGGCTGACCAGGATGTAGAACTCGTCCGGATCGAGGACCAGCTCGCCGGCGCCGCTCTTGTAGATCGGCTCCCAGAAATCGACGACGTCCTGCGCGGCGCGCTTGTCGACATCGACGAGGCCGGTGTGATGCTTGCCGCGATAGCCGACCAGACCGTCCTTGTCGCCGTCGAGGTCGATGGAAAGCGCGATGCCGCCGCCGGAAATGTTGGGCGGATCGGTGGCGACCAGCATCTCGGCCCGGTGAAGCTCGCGCAGTTCTTTCTCCGACAGCACCGCGTTGCCGATGCGGAAGCGGATCTGCGACAGGCGCGAGCCGGCGCGCACGACGATCGGGAAAGTGCGCGGGCTGACCTCGAGATAGAGCGGGCCATGGTAACCGGCGGCGATCTTGTCGAACTCATGGCCGCGGTCGGTCATGACGCGCGTGAAAATGTCCAGCCGTCCGGTCGAGCTCTTCGGGTTGGCCGAAGCCGACACTTGCGCCGGCAGCGCCAGGCTTTCGAGCAGCGGCACGATGTAGACGCAGCCTGTTTCCAGCACCGCGCCCTCTGCGAGGCTGAACTCATGCAGCTTCAGCCGGTCGAGCTTGTCGGCCACCAGATGATCGGGGCCGGGCAGGAAGGAGGCGCGCACGCGGAAGGCCGTGTCGCCCAGCCTGAGATCGAGGCTGGCAGGCTGGATCTGGTTGGTGTCGAGCGCGCGCGGCGACTTCAGCGCACCCGATTGGAACAGCGCCGCGATGTCCTGGTCCGGAAGAATGCCTGTCTGCCGCAAGGTCTGGCTCCGATCGAAGGCCGGGCAAGTGCGTGGTTCTTTTGCAGGCTCTTGCCGCAAAACCGCAAACGGTCTGCGGTATCTGCCTGGTACAAACCTCTTAATCAAGCCGGCAATTGACGCAAGCGCGGCGCGGGTCTAAAGGGTCGTTATCCCGTGGTGATTTGGCCGGTCGGCTTGCAGCCACGTTAAACAAGTCGCTAAAGGACCGTTGGCCGCAAGGCCGTATGGACCGGTTGCGACATCGCGGCCGGTTTTTTTGTGTTTGGACTGTTCTTTGCGAGTGGAATTAGGGCGATGAGCAAAACGCGCGATTGGAAACCTCAGACGGCACTCGTGCATGGCGGGACGCTGCGTTCCGGCTTCGGCGAGACCGCCGAGGCGATGTATCTCACCCAGGGCTATGTCTATGAAACGGCCCAGGCGGCCGAAGCCCGTTTCAAGGGCGAGGAGCCCGGCTTCATCTATTCGCGCTACGCCAACCCGACGGTCGACATGTTCGAGAAGCGCATGTGCGCGCTGGAAGGCGCGGAAGACGCCCGCGCCACCGCCTCCGGCATGGCGGCGGTCAGCGCGGCGCTGCTGTGCAGCGTCAAGGCCGGCGACCACATCGTGGCGGCCCGCGCGCTGTTCGGCTCCTGCCGCTGGGTGGTCGAGACGCTGGCGCCCAGATACGGCATCGAAGCGACGCTGGTCGACGGCACCGACATCGCCAATTGGGAAAAGGCGGTCAGGCCGAACACCAAGCTGTTCTTCCTGGAAAGCCCGACCAACCCGACGCTGGAGGTGGTCGACATAGCCGCGGTCGCCGCTTTAGCCAATTCGATCGGCGCGCGGCTGGTCGTCGACAATGTCTTTGCCACGCCGCTGCAGCAGAAGCCCTTGCAGCTCGGCGCTCACATCGTCGTCTACTCGGCGACCAAGCATATCGACGGACAGGGCCGTTGTCTGGGCGGCGTCATCCTGTCGGACAAGAAGTGGATCGACGAGAACCTGCACGACTATTTCCGCCACACCGGCCCGAGCCTGTCGCCCTTCAACGCCTGGACGCTGCTCAAGGGCCTGGAGACGCTGCCGCTGCGTGTGCGCCAGCAGACCGAGAGCGCCGGCAAGATCGCCGATTTCCTGGCCGGCCGGCCGGAGATCGCCCGCGTCATCTATCCGGGACGGGCCGACCATCCGCAGGCCGATATCGTCAAAAAGCAGATGTCGGGCGGCTCGACGCTGATCTGTCTCGACGTCAAGGGCGGCAAGCAGGCGGCCTTCGCGTTCCAGAACGCGCTCGACATCGTGCTGATCTCCAATAATCTCGGCGACGCCAAGAGCCTCATCACCCATCCGGCGACGACGACGCACAAGAACCTGAGCGACGAGGCGCGCGCCGAACTCGGCATCGGGCCTGGCACGCTCAGGCTGTCGGTTGGCCTCGAGGATACGGACGATCTGCTGGCCGACGTCGAACAGGCGCTGAAAGCGGCAAAGTAGCGGATTGCAGGCTGATAACGAGATCGCCTGGGCGCGGCTCAGGCGATCTCCTCCAACTCGGTCATCGCCTTGGTGCGGATGGTCATGGCGTTGCCGCGCCACTCGACCGCGCCGCCCAGCCAGCCGCGCGCCCAGATGGCGGGAAGCATCAAGTCGCGCACGATCATCGCAGTGACGCTGCGCGGCGACAGGTACCAGCCCTTGGACCAGGCGAGCAGGCATTCCGGCACATAGGCGATCGCCAGCACGCAAAGCGCCGCGGTGGGGAGGCTGACACCGGCGCTTGCCGCCGCGACCAGCGCGAAAATCAGCGGCACAACCACGCCGGTCAGGACCTCGGGCGCGAAGAACAGCGGGAAGGTGACGCGGCGCAGCCGCGCCCAGCGTGCCTGGCGCGACCAGATTTCGGCAAGCCGGCGCTGGCCGAGCGGCTGCTCGAAGGGCGAGGCGACGAGATTGACGCGCAGTCCCAGGCCGTTGACCAGCTTGGTCGCGGCCGCGTCCTCGGCGATCTCGGCGGCCAAAGCCTGGATACCGCCATTTGCGTCGAGCATCGGCTTGTTCCACAGCATGCTCTTGCCCTGCGCGAAGCCAAGGCCAAGCGCTTCGCCGGCGTACTGCCAGCGCGCCTGCAGCGTGTTGAGGAAGGCGCATTCGACTTCGGCCCAGAAGCCGTCCGGCCGCGAGCCGACCGGCGTCGAGCAGACGAGGCCGGTATCCGGCCGCCAGGCCGCCATCAGATGCTGGACATAGTCCTTGGGCATCAGCACGTTGGAATCGGCAAGGACCACCCAATCGTGCCGGGCCGCCTGCCAGCCCTTGACGCAGTTGTTGAGCTTGGGGTTGGCGCTGATCCTGTCATCGCCGACGAACAGCCGCGCCGGGACTTTGGGATGACGCCCTATGGCGACATTGATCAGCTTGACCACGGGGTCTTCGACGTTGGCGACGCAGAAGATCAGCTCATAGCGCGGCCAGTCGAGCGAAAAGGCGCGCTCGAGCGTCTCCTCGGTGAACGGCTCGACGCCGCGTGACGGCACGACGATGGAGACCGGCGGCTGCTTGCCGGCGGGCGTAGGGATGACGCGAGGCGCCTTCAGCCGCGACGAGGCGAGCAGGATGCTGGCGAGATTGGAGAAAAGAAGGGCTGACGAGGCAAAGGCGGCTGCGAAACTCAGTTCCATGGAGATCTTGTCACTCCGGACAGGCCGCCCGCGGCCGTTTCATCAGTCGACAGCGCGCGCCCGAGTCGCTCGCACGGTTTGCGCACACCAACATTGTCATGTGTCACTTAAATGACATTGTTTATCTGCACGTGCGTCGGAAGGTCGGCAGGTTAGACGGCGCTTCGTTGCTAAAACCGCGGAGAGCGACAAATTATTTCCTGCCGCGGCAACCGGAGTGGCCCATGTATCGCGCCGTGACGCGCAACATCGAAGTGCAGGTCAGGCCGTTCTATCTGGAGGATCGTTCCGATCCGGCCGAGAACCGCTATGTGTGGGGCTATCAGGTAACGATCGACAACCGGTCGAACGAGTTCGTGCAGCTTCTGTCGCGCTACTGGCACATCACCGACGGGCGCGGCCGCGTCGAGGAAGTGCGCGGCGCGGGCGTCGTCGGCGATCAGCCGGAGCTCAACCCCGGCGACAGCTATCAGTACACGTCGGGATGCCCGCTCTCGACGCCATCCGGCATCATGGTCGGCCACTACACGATGCGCAACGGGCGCGGCGAGACGTTCGACGTCGCCATCCCCGCCTTCTCCCTCGACATGCCTGGGACAAGGCGTACGGTGAACTAGGGCAGTCGAGCGATTGGCGAAATCCTCCGCGACGGCGTCTTTCTCCCCGTCACTATACGGGGAGAAATGCCCGGCAGGGCAATGAGGGGCAGCGCCAAGCTTTTGAGATTTTCTTTCGAACAGAGCGAGGGGCGCTGGTATGGCCAATGCAGGCGCCGCCCCTCATCCGCCTGCCGGCACCTTCTCCCCGTATAGTGACGGGGAGAAGGAAGGGCATTCACTCGGCCGCGAAATCCGCCGGATCGAAGTCGTACTGCGTCGAGCAGAACTCGCAGGCGACGTGGATGCCGCCATCCTCGGTGCTTTGCTCTATCTCCTCGGCCGAAAAGCCTTCGAGGATGCCGCGGATCTTGTCGCGCGAGCAGGAGCACTGGTCGGCGACAGGAACGCTGCGGAAGACGCGCACGCCGTGCTCGTGGAACAGCCGGTAGAGCAGCCGTTCGGCGCCCACCGTAGGGTCGATCAGCTCCGTCGGCTCGATGGTGCCGAGCAGCGCCAGCAATTCCTGCCAGGAATTGTCGGCCGGCTCGTGCGCCACGTCGCGCGGATCGCCGTCGCCGCCCGAAATGTCGGGCACGCGCATGCGCTCCGGGGACTGCGGCAGGAACTGCGCCAGGATGCCGCCGGCGCGCCATTGCTCGCGCGCGCCGCCGGGGCCCGGCGTCACCAGCTTGGCCACCGACATCCTCAGATCGGTCGGGATCTGCTCCGACCGGCGGAAATAGGTGCGCGCGGCGTCTTCGAGCGATGTGCCGTCGAGCTGGACGATGCCCTGATAGCGCTGCGTGTGCGCGCCCTGATCGATGGTCAGCGCCAACACGCCATTGCCGAGCAGTTTCTCCTGCGAGATCTCGCCTGAGGCGGCCAGCGCCTGCAGCCGGTCTGCGTCGAAACGCGCATAGGCGCGCAGCGCATCCGGCGTGGTGAAGTCCGCCACCAGCATGTCGACCGGCCCGTCGGTGCGGGTCTGCAGGATGAACTTGCCCTCGAACTTCAGCGAGGTGCCGAGCAGCACGGTCAGCACGCAAGCTTCGGCCAAGAGACGCGCGACCGGCTCGGGATAGTCGTGGCGGCTCAAAATCGCGTCGAGCATCGGCCCGAGCTGCACGGTGCGGCCGCGCACGTCCAGCGGCGCGACCTCGTAGGGGACGACATGGTCGTCGCCGGCATAGCCGAATTCACCGAGTCTGGGTTGATGTTCAGCCAATGGACGGGTTTCCAACATGACAAAGCTCCAGGGCGCGGCCATGCCGCCCCACGGGCCGCATGCGTCCAAGCGCGTTCGATTTGCGTGATGGCCCCCAAATAGGCATCACGTATCCCCAGATCAAGTTGGCCCGGATCAAGCCAGCCCCGGTCAAGCGCCCAGGCACCAGGCCAGCACCGCCTTCTGGGCGTGCAGCCGGTTCTCGGCCTCGTCGAACACCACCGAATGCGGTCCGTCGATCACCTCGTCGGTGACCTCCTCGCCGCGATGCGCCGGCAGGCAATGCATGAAGAGCGCGTCGGACTTCGCTCTGGCCATAAGCGCGGCATTGACCTGATAGGGCAGGAAGACGTTGTGGCCGCGGGCGCGATGCTCCTGGCCCATCGACACCCAGCTGTCGGTGACGACGCAATCCGCCTGGTCGACCGCCTCTTCGGCCGAGCGCGCGAACCTGACCTTGCCGCCATTGGCCTTCGACCAGTCGACATATTTCTCGAACGGCTCGCTGCCCTCCGGCACCGCGACGTTGAGATTGAAGCGGAACCGCGCCGAGGCTTCCAGCAGCGAGTGCAGCACGTTGTTGCCGTCGCCGGTCCAGGCGAAAGTCTTGCCGGCCACCGGACCGCGATGCTCCTCGAAGGTCATGATGTCGGCCATAAGCTGGCAGGGATGGGTGTCGTCGGTCAGCCCGTTGATGACCGGAACGGTCGCGTTCTGGGTGAGCTCCAGCAACCGGTCGTGCGAGGTGGTGCGGATCATGATGGCGTCGACATAGCGCGACAGCACCTTGGCGGTGTCGGCGATGGTTTCGGAACGGCCGAGTTGCATCTCGGTGCCGGTCAGCATGATGGTCTCGCCACCGAGCTGGCGCATGCCGACATCGAAGGACACGCGCGTGCGCGTCGACGGCTTGTCGAAGATCATCGCCAGCACTTTGCCCTCGAGCGGTTTCGTCCGCTCGCCGGCCTTGAGCCTGGTCTTTCGCGCCACCGCATCGTCCAGCATCAAGCGCAGGTCGCCCGCGGAAACGGCGGACAGGTCGGTGAAGTGGCGAACGTTCATCGGCAAATTCCAGGATTACTTCGCGGCTTCGGCCGCAATCGCGTCGGTCAAGCCCTTGGCAGCGGCACGGATGCGCTTCAGTGCCTCGCCGATCTCCGCGTCGCTGACGGTGAGCGGCGGCAAGAGGCGGATGACGTTGTCGCCGGCCGGCACGGCAAGCAAGTGCTGGTCGCGCAGCGCCATGTTGACCTTGGTGTTGGGCATGGCGCATCTCAACCCAAGCATCAGGCCGGTCCCCCTGATGCCTTCAATGACATCGGGAAATTCGTCGGCGACCGACGCGAGGCCCTGCTTCAGAAGCAGCGCCTTGCGCTGAACATCCTCGAGGAAGCCGTCGGCCAGCACGACGTCGAGCACGGCGTTGCCGACCGCCATCGCCAGCGGATTGCCGCCGAAAGTGGTGCCGTGCACGCCAGCCGTCATGCCGGTTGCGGCCTCGTCGGTGGCGAGGCAGGCGCCCATCGGGAAGCCGCCGCCGATGCCCTTGGCGATCGCCATCAGGTCAGGCGTCACGCCGGCCCATTCATGCGCGAACAGCTTGCCGGTGCGGCCGATGCCGCACTGGACCTCGTCGAAGATCAGAAGCAGGCCGTGCTGATCGCAGAGCTGGCGCAGACGCTTCAGCGACTGCGTCGGCACCGGGCGGATGCCGCCCTCGCCCTGCACAGGCTCGATCAGGATCGCCGCGGTCTCCGGCGTGATCGCCTTTTCGGCGGCGTCGATGTCGTCGAACGCCACCTGGTCGAAGCCCTCGACCTTCGGCCCGAAGCCTTCGAGATATTTGTACTGGCCGCCGGCGGCGATCGTCGCCAGGGTGCGGCCGTGGAAGGCGCCCTCGAAGGTGATGATGCGGAAGCGCTCGGAGTGGCCCTTGACGAACTGGTAGCGCCGCGCCGTCTTGATCGCACATTCCAGCGCCTCGGCGCCGGAATTGGTGAAGAACACCTTGTCGGCAAAGGTCGCCTCGACCAGCCGTTCGCCCAGCCGGCGCTGCTCCGGAATCTCATAGAGGTTCGAGACGTGCCACAGCTTGGCCGCCTGCTCGGTGAGCGCCGCGACCAGATGCGGATGGCTGTGGCCCAGCGAGTTCACGGCGATGCCGCCAGCGAAATCGAGATATCGCTCGCCCTTTTCGGTGACCAGCCAGGTCCCCTCCCCGCGGTCGAAAGCCAGGGGTGCGCGAGCAAAGGTCTCGTAAAGCGCCGAACCGCTCATTATATGCGTCTCCGGAACCGGAAATCAAAAAAGCCGCCAAAGCGGCGGCCTTTGCGGCTTATCATGTTTTTCGGCCATGAAGTCAACGAAAACGTCGCGCAGAAGCGCGCGGCAAGCCTCCGACGGCACGCCGGCTCATGAGCGGTCAGGCAAGTTGGGGAAAACCGAAAAAACCGAATCGTGTTGCCCTGGGGACTCTTGTCACCGAGTCAGCGCATAAGGTATTTGTAGTTGAGAAATAACTAGATTTCGTGCGGCGGATCTAATCACCCGGTACATGTGGTGTTGTTTGCCCGGCGGGAGTCGGGTCGGGAAAGGATTCTGACTGCCGTACGCCTCAGCAGGAGCGCGGTCTCATGAACTGGACTGACGAGCGGGTCGAACTTCTCAGGAAATTGTGGTCGGAGGGTCTCAGCGCCAGCCAGATCGCCGCACAGCTCGGCGGGGTGAGCCGCAATGCCGTCATCGGCAAGGTGCATCGCCTGAAACTCTCGGGCCGCGGCCGCGCGACCGCAGCGCCGGCGCGGCAGAAGAAAGCGTCGCAGGGAGCCTCGATGCAGAAATCGGTGGCTCGCGCGGCAAGTGCTGCACGTCATGTGACGGCCTCGATCGGCGCGACCGCGCTGCAGGTGCAGTTCGACGCGGAGCCGGTGGCGCGCCACTATATCCGTCCGGTCGAGAATGTGGTGGTGCCGATCTCGCGCAACCTGCAGCTCGTCGAGCTGACCGAGCGCACCTGCAAGTGGCCGAATGGCGATCCGCTGTCGGAAGACTTCAGCTTCTGCGGCTACGACGCCGCCGAGACCGGGCCGTACTGCAAATATCACGCCCGCATCGCGTTCCAGCCGGCGGCGGAAAGGCGCAGAAGCCGCTGAGCGAATAGCGAATAGCGAATAGCGAATAGCGAATAGCGAATAGCGAATAGCGAATAGCGAATAGCGAATAGAACAGTGTCGGTATTGGAGCCCGGCGCAAGCTTCTTTTGTCGCTATTGGCTACTCCCTATTCGCTATTCGCTTTTTCACAGCCACCCATTCTTCCTGAAGCGCCAGTACAGGAACGAGCAGATCAGCGTGATCGCCACCAGCACGGTCGGGTAGCCGTATTCCATCCTCAGTTCAGGCATGTCGGTGAAGTTCATGCCGTAGATGCCGGCGAAGGCCGTCGGCACAGCCAGAATGGCTGCCCATGAGGCGAGCTTCTTGGAGATCGCCGTTTCCTGGCTCTGTCCGACCAGAAGGCTCGCTTCGAAGGCGAAGGCCAGGACCTCGCGCAGGCTGTCGATCTTTTCCTGTACGGTGCGGATGTGGTCGGTCACGTCGCGGAACAGCGGATGCATGGCGGGATGGATCTGCGGCAGCTCGGCGCTGGTCAGCCGCCGGCAGACCTCGACCAGCGGCAGCGCCGCGTTGCGCAGCCTGAGCAGATCGCGGCGCAGCATGTAGAGGCGCTCGATGTCTGTGCCAGTCATCGGCTTCAGCAGCACCTTGTCCTCGATCTGCTCGACCTCGTCCTCGATCTGCTCGAGAACCGGCATGTAATTGTCGACGATGAAGTCGAGAATGGCATAGAGGACGAAATCCTCGCCCTTGGCGAGCGAAGACGGGCAGCTTTCCCAGTGCTGACGCACTGCGGCGTAGGAGGTCGAGGGACCATGCCTGACGCTGACGATGTAGCCGGTGCCGACGAAGAGATGCGTCTCGCCGAAGGTGACGCGGCCCTCGATCAGTTGGGCCGTGCGGGCGACGATGAACAAGGCGTCGCCATATTGCTCGATCTTCGGCCGTTGATGCGGATGCTCGGCATCCTCGATTGCCAGATCATGCAGATGAAACTGCGCCTGCACCCTGAGCAACAGATTGCGGTCGGGCTCGAGCAGGCCGATCCAGACGACATGGCCGGGCCTTGCCGCCCATTCGCCGGCCTCTTCGACCGTGATGTCGGCGATGCGTTTGCCGGCGGAATAGACGCTCGAGGCAATGATGCCGGATGTCGGCTGCGGGACCGGGGTCAGGTTTCGAACTTGCTCCATCGCAAACCTCCCGAGACAGCGACTGACAAAATCGCCGCACCTGGAGGAGCTTAGCCTAAATCAGCAAGCCGTTCGAGGGCCCGCCTGTTCACTTAGCCGGTACCGAGCCCGGGGACACCACCTGGTCGGTCTTGTCGCCCTTCGGCCGATCGGCCGGCATCTGGTCGCCGGTGACGATGTAATAGATGGTTTCGGCGATGTTGGTGGCGTGGTCACCGATCCGCTCGATGTTCTTGGCGCAGAACAACAGATGCGTGCAGGGTGTGATGTTGCGCGGATCTTCCATCATGTAGGTCAAGAGCTCGCGAAACAGCGAGGTGTACATGGCGTCGATCTGGTCATCGCGGTCGCGCACGAAGCCGATCTTCTCGACCGAGCGTGACGCGTAGACGTCGAGCACTTCCTTGAGCTGCGTCAGGGCCAGATTGGCCAGTGCCTCGAGGCCGCGGAACAGGCTGTTCGGCTGGCGGCCGTCGACCGCCGCCACGCGCTTGGCGACGTTCTTGCCGAGGTCGCCGACGCGCTCGATGTCGGCCGAGATGCGGATCGCGCCGACGATCTCACGCAGATCCGTCGCCATCGGCTGCCGCCTGGCGATGATCACGATCGCCTTGTCGTCGATCTCGCGCTGTCCCTCGTCGAGGACGATATCATCCTGGATGACCTTCTGGGCGAGACCCTGGTCGGCGTTGACCATTGCGGCGACCGCCTGCTCGACCATGCGCTCGGCATGCCCGCCCATGGCGGCGATGCGCTTCGACAGGAATTTCAGCTCTTCGTCATAGGCACTGACAATGTGGACGGATTGCATGGATATGCCTTCCCGGTTTCTGCCGGCTGGTGCGTTCCCCCAATCTGTCGCTGATACGCGAACCGGATGACAGAAAGAAGAAATTGCCGGTTGCCAACCAATATAGGATCAATGAGCCGGCAAATGAACCGTGAACGCCGCGCCCTTGCCGAGTTCCGACTTGATCGACAGCCTTGCATTGTGACGGGTCAATATATGCTTGACGATCGAAAGGCCAAGGCCGGTGCCTTTCTGGGTCCGGCTGTTTTCCACATCGACGCGGTAGAAGCGCTCCGTGATGCGGGGAATATGTTCCTCGGCAATGCCGGGGCCATAGTCTCTTATGGTGACGTCGATGCCTGCGTCCGGGCCGTCCTCGCTGCCGGCGATGGAGACTGTAACGTGTCCGCCCGACTGGCCGTATTTGCAGGCATTCTCCAGGAGATTCTCGAAAACCTGGAACAGCTCGTCGCGGTCGCCGGGCACGGAAATCGGGCCATCGATGAAGTCCCTTTCGATGACGAGACCGTTCTCGCTGGCCAGGGGTCCGAGCGAATCGATGACGCTGTCGATAGTCTGGCGAAGGTCGACCTCGGTTCCCGGCTTCAGATAGGGTTTCATCTCCAGCCGCGACAGCGACAGCAGATCGTCGATCAGGCGCGCCATGCGGCCCGTCTGGTTCTGCATGATCTGCAGGAACTGGTCGCGCGCCGCCGGATCATTGCGCGCCGGGCCGCGCAATGTCTCGATGAAGCCGGCAATCGAGGCGAGCGGCGTGCGCAGCTCATGGCTGGCATTGGCGATGAAATCGGCGCGCATGCGGTCGATGCGGCGCGCTTCGCTCTGATCCTTGAACACCAGCACATAGAGGTCGGTGGCATGGCCGACCGAGGACGCGCTCACCCGGTATGTCCGCTCCACGGGGAGCTTTTCGGTGTAGTCGACGACGTCGGACGCAACGGTTCCCGAGACGATGCCGTCAAGCAAGGCCTGCATTTCCGGCGCGCGGAATTTGAGCGACAGCGACATGCCGGGCGCCAGCCCGCCGAAGGCGGCGAAGGCAGCCGCATTGGCGTGAACGATGGTGGCGGCGTGGTCGAAGATGATCAGCGGATCGGCCACGGCCGCCGCAAGATATTCGCCGGAGAGCCGCTGCAGGCCGCCGGCCTCGATCGCCGCCGCGACGTCGGCGGACTGTCGTTCGGCATCGGCGGGCAGCATTGCGGCTGCGACCAGTAAGATCACGGCCAGCAGCGGCACATAGACCGAGATGCCGCCGAAAGCATGGACGGCGAAGATCGCGACGACGGCCGCGGCCAGCAACCAGCGGCGGCGGCGCAGCCGGGCGACGATGGCTTCCATCGCGCCTTTTCGCTCTGCGCCCGTATCGACCATGCGCTACCCCCGGTTAGCCGGCCAGCGGATATCGCCTTTGACCAGCCTTGCGCATGGCCCTGAAAATCGGGATCGATTTTCGCAATGGTTCATGCGCAAAATCAACATGCTACGGCGTCATTGCGTCCGGACGGACACGCGGCGTCGCAGAGGCTCCATAGCATGAGTCCGCAAGCCGGAAAGGGTTCGTCTCGATGAAAAAAGTCAAGGAACAAGCCGAAACGGCGCCTGCCTCAGGACCGATCAAGATCAAGATCGGCGGCAAGGACCGCGAGTTCGACATCGACAACCCGGTGCTTCCGGACTGGATCGAGGCCAACAAGCTCACCGCCGGCGGCTATCCTTACGACAAGAAGATGAACAGCGAGGACTACGACAAGGAGCTCGAGTGCCTGCAGATCGAGCTGGTCAAGGCGCAGGCCTGGCTGCAGGCTGCGGGCAAGCGGGTGATGGCGCTGTTCGAGGGACGCGACGCGGCCGGCAAGGGCGGCACGATCTTCGTGCTGCGGCAGTACATGAACCCGCGCACGGCGCGCAACGTGGCGCTGACCAAGCCGACGCCGACGGAGCTTGGGCAGTGGTATTACCAGCGCTATGTCGACCATTTCCCGACCTCCGGCGAGTTCGTCACCTTCGACCGTTCCTGGTACAACCGCGCCGGCGTCGAGCCGGTCATGGGGTTCTGCACGCCGCAGCAGTGCGAGAAATTCCTCGACGAGACGCCGCATTTCGAGCGCATGATCTGCAACGAGGGCATCCACTTCTTCAAATTCTGGCTGAACATCGGCCGCGAGACGCAGCTCGAACGGTTCCATGACCGCCGCTGGTCGCCATTGAGGAACTGGAAGTTCTCGCCGATCGACATCGCCGGCATCAACAAATGGGACGACTACACCGAGGCGCGCGACCGGATGGTCGAGCGCACCCACAAGGAGTTCGCGCCCTGGATCGTCGTGCGCGCCAACGACAAGCGCCGCGCGCGGCTTGCCGTCATCCAGCGGATCCTGTTGTCGCTGCCTTATGACGGGCGCGATCTCGATGCCATCGGCAAGCAGGACAAGAAGATCATCGGCGAAGGGCCGTCGTTCCTGGAGAAATAGCCTTGCCGGCACCCGCCGCCCAGCGTCCAAACGTTACAGCGCCGCGCATCTTTGGGGTGCGCGGCGCTGAGCTTTTTACGAGAGTGCTCAGGCGGCCAGGCGGGCGATCCGCTGCAGCCGCTTCAGTGTTGCGTCGTCCTGGAGCGCCTGCTGGAACAGCGATATCTCATGGTCGATGCGGTCGCACAGAACGTCCGTATCGCCCTTGAGCAGACCGCGCGTCTGCAGCAGCGCGGCAACCGGCTTCTTGGCGAGCTGCCTTGCCCGCGCCAGGGCCATCTCCTCCGCGCTGCCTTCCACGATCTCGCCGACAAGGCCAAGCGCCTTGGCGTCCTCGACGCCCAGCGTGTCGCCCAGGCAGAAGAACCGGAAGGCGCCGGCATAGCCGAGCTTCTGAGGCGCCAGGATGCTGGTCGCGGCATCCGGCACAAGGCCGAAATCGACGAAGGGCACCCTGAAGGTGCTGCCCCTCGAAGCAATCACCATGTCGCAGTGGAACAGGATGGTGCAGCCGACACCGACGGCATCCCCGTCCACGCAGGCAAGGACGGGCTTGGGGAACGTCGCCAGCATGCGGAACATGTCGGTGACGGCGGCGATGAGCTGCTTGTGCTTGGTGGCGTCGAGGAACTCCGAGAAGTCGCCGCCAAGGCAGAAGCAGCCGGCGAGGCCGCGCAGCACGACCACGCGGACGTCGTCATTGACGGCGGCTTCGTGGAAGGTCCGGGCGAGGCTCGCATAGGCATGCCTGTCCAGCACCGGCCGGCCGTCATGCGAGGATACCGTGACGACCAGCGTGTGGCCGCGCAGTTCCGGTTCGGGATGGAAGCTCATGACCACCTCCCTCACGAAGCCTGCCGCAATCCGAGCTGGCCGGGATAGCCCCTGTTCAGCACCGGCAGGAAGTGATTGCGGCGCTGGCGCACCACATTCAGCGTGTGCTCGGTGAAGGTGAGCAGCGTCGCCACGACCTGCTGGTTGCCATAGGTGCGCTGGTAGCCGAGCGGCGTCGCCAGGAAGTGCAGCTGCAGCGCCCGCAGCACCCACATCGGTTCGAATTCGATGATGACCTGGTTGACGCCGCGCTTGAGGCCCCATTCGACGAAGCCGGCGATCAGCTCGGTGCCGACCGTCGAAACCCCGCGCTTCCCGTCGCGAAAGCCCGGCGCCACGGCATAGCGGGTAAGCTCCCAGACATTTGGCCCCGACGGGGGCGTCCCTTCATAGAGATCCGACAGGACGTCGGTCAGAAGATGCGCCCGCGTCGTCGGCAGCATGCGCTGGTAGCCGGCGAGTTCGCCGTTGCGGATGACAAGGTGATGTTCGGCCTCCTCATGGTCGAAC
>NZ_RZSL01000490.1:0-4671 GCF_003997355.1 Mesorhizobium sp. M1E.F.Ca.ET.041.01.1.1
ATGTTGGCCCGGCCTCTTTCCGCGAACTGATCAACCGCTTCGGCTCGGCCGAGGCTGCGCTCGAGATGCTGCCCGAACTGATGATTTCGGGGGGCGCCAACCGCATCGTTCGCATTCCCTCCATCGCGGAAGCCGAGGCCGAGCTGGAGGCGGCGCGCCGCGCCGGCGCCCGTTTCGTCGGCATCGGGGAGGCCGACTATCCCGCTCTGCTGAAGACCATGGACAACCCGCCGCCGCTGCTGGCGGTCAAAGGCGAAGGCGCGGTGTTCCGCCTGCCGGCGGTGGCCATCGTCGGCGCCCGCAATGCCTCGCTCGCCGGCATCAAGATGGCGCGCATGCTGGCGACTGACCTCGGCCGCGACGGTTACGCCATCGTCTCGGGCCTCGCCCGCGGCATCGACACGGCCGCACACCAGGGCAGTCTCTCGACCGGCACTGTCGGCGTGCTGGCCGGCGGCCTCGACGTGCCTTGACGGTCAGTGTACATAAGCTGTATCCCCTTCCCGGTAACCCAGCCGGAAGGAAAGAACACGCATGCTACAGCCCCGCGACCTCAAGGGAAGGAACGCAATCAGCTACGCGCGTTGGTCGTCAGGGCGACAAGCGAAGGGTGACAGCCTCCGCAGACAGACGGAGAACGCGCGAGAGTTCTGCGCGACGTACGGGCTAAGCCTGGACCTCGCTTTGGTCGACGATGGTGTATCAGCCTTCAAAGGTGCAAATCTCGAAGCGAGCCTAGGCAAGTTCGTTATAGACGTGAAGAGCGGGAAGATAGCGAAGGACGTTGTCCTAATCGTTGAGAACATCGACCGCATAACCCGCGTGAAGCCCACTCAGGCAATTCGGTACTTCCTTGGGCTCTTGGACACTGGGCTGACCCTGGTGACCCTCACTGATCAGCGGGTTCACACCGCCGAGGGATACGACGACAACTTCGCCAACCTCATGATGTCTCTTATGGCCATGCAAGCGGCCTACGAATACAGCGCCAAGATATCGTTTAGGGTCGGTAGTTCGTGGGTGGGGAGGGTCAAGGCGGCAAAGGAAGGCGGCCGTGTAAGGGTGTCGAAGGTCCCCTTCTGGATCGACCAGAAGACCCAACAGTTCAACGACAGAGTTGAGGACGCCCGACTGGTGTTTAAGTTGGCCAAGCAAGGGGTTGGACAGACTGCCATTACCAATCGCCTTAACGAACAGCACATTCCAAGTTCGCGCGGGGGCACTTGGGGGAAGTCCATGGTTCAAGACGTTCTGAAGTCCCCTGCCGCCTATGGCTCACTTGTACTCAAAGGGGAAGAGATACGCGACTACTTCCCAGCCTTGATCAGCGAAACAGAGTGGCTGGCTATCCAGCACCAGCATAGATCGCGCCATCGGAACTCCCAAGCCGACAGCACCCGCAACCTGTTCCCCAGGCTCCTAAGGTGCGGTCGGTGCGGATCAGCGATGAACATGACTTCCTCGCGGTTTAGCGGGAAGGTCTTCAGCTACCTAGTTTGCAGCGGGAAGGCGCTGAGACGGACGAGCTGCAACCAGCCGAACGTGAAGTATGACGAACTTGAAGGGGTGTTGGTGGAACAGCTTGGGTTCCTTGCCGTGATGGAGCGAAACGAAGCAAAAGCTTCAACAGCGGGTAGCCCGGCCAGCGAGATTGAAGACGCCATAAAGGCCCTGGAGTTCAAACAGCGGAACGTCCTTGATGGAATAGCCGAGGCCGACACCCCTGAGGTTCGCAGAGTGCTTCTTGCTCAGGCTGATGCCATATCGAAGAACATCGGCCTAAAGAAAAAGGAGCTAACCAGTGCCCGTGAGACTGCGGCGAGATACGCTTCAGTGGCTGATGCAACGCCTGAGGAATTGGATGCTTATGCCGAGGAAATCCAGAGGCTTGCCAAGGTGGATCGTAAGGAAGCCAGGAGGCTGATTGGAGATGTCCTTGAGCGTATTGACCTAGATACCGACGACGAGGGCACTCTGCACGTTTCCATATCCTTCTTCAACAAACACGCCTCTGTAGATGTCGCTTCTGAGTAGCGCGATGCGTTTCACCATGCCGCACGCGCGTTCGACCTCACCGGCCATGGTGCTGCTGAAGGTGACCAAACGGGCACTGGAGAAGGCGTTGGGCGCTGGCGGCTAAAGAACCTCGATGCGGCAGCTTGACGCAGAGCACGACAATCACCACTTGTTGCCGCAGCCCTCACAAGAGGGGGCAGAAAGGAGAGTTTCCATGTTGGAAGCTTTTTTGGAGCCCCCATTCTCAAGGCAGGTTGTAGCACCTTCTTGAGGCGTCTCTAGGCGGGGGCCGGGTTAAGGTCGAAGTGTGCCGGAAGCGGTGCTACGTGGACGGTCTGCAAATGTTTAGGGAGCCTCCTCACAATGTGAGCAAGGCCAACCCTGGGGTCACGAAACCCGCAGATAAGACCGATGATGGAACGTTAGAGACGCCTTGAGCGAGGCGACCCGGACCCCGTGCTGGTAGCATAGGCCACTCCGGTAACCGCGCTCACCAGCGAGAGCGGACCGTCGAACCCACCAGGGCGGAGCTAACGCTACTCGCCCAAGCTCTCAGCCGCAGCTACTTGCTCATCAATGCAGTGGCTCATCATGAACCAGTCCGTGCGGCCTTTCCCGTCTGCCCATTGCTCGCCGCAGTGGATAAAAATCCGCATGTTTCGCGCTGAAGCTGTTGTGTCGAAGGACGTTGCCTTGAGCATGGAGGCACGCTGCTGACCTATGCAATGCTTGCGCATCACATAGTCATCGCCCCACTGATCTGCGCAGAACGCCTTGATATCGGTTAGCTCATTATTCTGCCTGTCGCGCATGATCGCGTGCGTTGCGCGGTCCATTGCGGCTCTCTCGGACTTGCTGAACTCGGCGGCACTTACCGCACCGCACAGAAGAAGCATTGGGGCCACCAAGTAGACCGACTTCACCATCCCCGCCATCCGACGCTCCCTCACCGAATACCCTGGCTCTTGCAATAGGAAATGACGGTAGCGCTGTCGGTCTCCGTCCCAGCTATCTGCCTGACCACAAATTCAGCCTCCCCAGTTTGCCTGTAGGTCGCCAAGACGCCCACGAATGGGGTCTCACCGGCATAGCCCCCAAAGCCGTTCTTGGCGTTGACCAAGCCACAGGCCAGAATGACGCCCCCCTCCTTCACACCGGGAAATGGAACCGCCTTTATCGGCCCAAATTTCGCGCTGTCGGGGTCTTTCAACTGTAGGGTCACGGCGCGCTGGATCGCAGCCACTTCATTGTCGTTCAGCTCATAGGCTTCTTGGGCGGCCGCAGCCGATGCTAGGGCAACGGAAGCGGTGAGGACCGCAGTTCTCAACGTGACCATGATGTCTCCCCCCGGATGCGATAAGAATGCCCCGTTTCCGTACCCCGCGCAACGTTCGCGTGGGAGGACATACTGACCTAGCGTAGCACGGGCAAATCGTGCACGTTCCATCCATGTGCAATCTCTACAACATCACCACCAGCCAGGACGCCATCCGCGAGTGGACCCGCGCCATGCGGGACATCATGGGCAACCTTGAGCCCTCGCTAGATGTCTATCCCAACATGCCGGGCGCTGTGGTCCGCAACGCCCCCGACAGGCAGCGGGAAGTAGCCAAGCTTCTTTGGGGCATGCCTACGCCGGCAGAGCGAGTGAAGGGCAAGGCGGACTATGGCACCACCAACATCCGCAATCCGCAGTATGGCCACTGGCAGCAATATGTTGGCGTGGAGAACCGTTGTGTGGTGCCCGTGACGAGCTTCGCGGAGCCGAGCCCCAAGCCTAACGACAAGGACCCGGAAACTGGCATACAGCGGAACTATTGGTTTGCCCGAAGCGAGGATCGCCCGCTGTTCTTCTTCGCGGGCATGTGGACGCGCTGGCAGGGGGTTCGCAGGGTCAAGGACGGGCCGGGCGACTTCGAGTTGTACGGCTTCCTGACGACCAAACCGAATGCGCTGATTGCCCCGATCCATGAGAAGGCTATGCCGGTGATCCTGACCAGGCGGGATGAGGTCGAGGCCTGGCTTACAGTGCCGTGGTCGGAAGCGCGGCACATGCAGCGGACAGCCCCAGACGATGCCTTGGTGATTGTCGAGAAGCCGGCCACGCAAATTAAGTTCCCGCAACGGCCACCGGCCCAAGGATCGCTGTTCTAGAAACCTCGTCTGCTTGGGGTTATTTGGGCGGCTCAATTCGCCTGATAGTGGCGTTTTGATCGGTCAGGATAGCCTCCAAAACTTGAACGGCGTCCTCCGTTCCTCCTCCTTCGTTGATGAATTTCTTTCGAAGATCGTAAGCTCTCTCTAAGTTGTCTAGCTTGCGTGAGACAACATCTTCTCTTGATTTCTCATTTTCAATCAGACGGCGGTCCACTTCCTGGGGATAGAAGATGGTCCTATTCAGAACAAAATCGGCTAATTCCTTCGTAACTGCCTTAAGAATTGCTGAGATATCGAACGGGTTTGAGTAACGAATTTCCGTGATAGCTATTTCGTACACGCGCCCCAATGGCCTGTTTTGCCCAAGTGTCTGCGTCAAACACGCAAAGTTGAAAAGCTCCGGTGCCAATGAATTTAGCTCGACATCCAAGGGCACAAGCTCCTTCAATGGCGACCATTTCGTATTCATGCTAATTAAGATGTGAGCCATCCCAAAAC
>NZ_RZSL01000491.1:0-4636 GCF_003997355.1 Mesorhizobium sp. M1E.F.Ca.ET.041.01.1.1
ACTATGCCACGGCGCTGTTCGATGAGGCGACGATCGAGCGGCAGTGCGATTATCTGCTGGCGCTGCTGCGGGCGATGGTTGCCGATGCCGGGCAGCCGGTCGGCCGCATCGAGCTGCTGTCGTCCGAGGAGCGGACCTACCTTCTGGAGGATCTGAACCGGACGGCGGCGGCCTATCCGTCGGAGCGGTGCATCCACGAACTGTTCGAAGCGCAGGTGCGCCAGGCGCCGGAGGCGGTGGCGGTGGTGCATGAGGACGAGCGCCTGAGCTATGGCGAGCTCAATGCGCGGGCCAACCGGCTGGCCCATCATCTGATCGCCCTCGGGGTCAGGCCGGGGAACCGCATTGCGACAGTGCTGGACCGCTCCGTCGCTCTTGTCGTGGCGCAGTTGGCGATCCTGAAGGCGGGCGGAGTGTATGTGCCGATCGATCGCGCTCTTCCATCTGCGCGACAAGGATGGCTGATAGCAGATTGTGCTGCGCGCCTCGTGCTTACGGAGGGTGACGATGAATTGATTGATGTGACGATCCCTGTTCTGTCTATTGAGCCGCTCATGGCTGGGACTGGGTCTAGTGCCGACCCTGGCTTGACGTTGAGCGCCGAGGCTGCCGCTTACGTGATGTACACTTCCGGCTCGACCGGCCTTCCCAAGGGGGTTGTTGTTCTTCATCGTGCGGTCAACCGGCTCGTCATCAACAACGGCTATGCGAAGATCGATGCCCGAGATCGTGTGGGGTGGGTGGGTAATCCCGCCTTCGACGCCAGCACATTTGAAGTGTGGACGCCGCTGCTCAACGGTGGCTGCATTATTGCATTGGATGCCACGACCGTCATAAATCCTTCAAATTTTGCCAAGTCACTTGAACAGCAACGGGTGACAACCCTTTTTCTAACAACAGCGTTATTCAACCAATATACGTCATCTATCGCTCCAGCGTTGGCACAACTTAAGTACCTCCTTTCTGGAGGCGAGGCCAGTGACGTTCCCTCATTTTTGAGATTGCTGAGAGAAGAAGGTCCTGTACGCCTCATTCACTGCTACGGTCCGACCGAGACGACGACCTTCGCGACAGTCTGCGAGATCACCGCGATTGATGAGACATTCCGCCGTATCCCGATCGGGCGCCCGATTGCGAACACGCGGGTGTACCTGCTGGACGGTCATGGCGCGCCCGTGCCGTTCGGGGCGGTGGGCGAGCTTTACATTGGCGGCGCAGGCGTTGCGCGTGGCTACCTGAACCGGCCCGAGCTGACGGCCGAGCGGTTCATCGCCAGTCCCTTTGTGGAAGGTGATCGGCTGTATAAGACCGGCGACCTGGGGCGTTATCTGCCGGACGGCAATCTGGAGTTTTTGGGCCGCAACGACGAGCAGGTGAAGATCCGCGGCTTCCGCATCGAGCCGGGCGAGATCGCCGCCCGGCTTTGCGAGCACGCCTGGGTGCGCGAGGCGGTGGTGGTGGCGCGCCAGGACCGCGCCGGCGACAAGCACCTTGTCGCCTATGTCGTGTGCGGACCCGAGGCCGGCTCGGACGGGGACGATGGCGGCGCGCTTGCCGCCTCCTTGCGCGCCCATCTGGCTAGCCTGCTGCCCGACTACATGGTGCCGTCGGCCTTCGTGCGGCTGGATGGGCTGCCGCTGACACCGAACGGCAAGCTCGACCGCCAGGCGCTGCCGGCGCCGGCCGACGAGGCCTATGCGCACGCCGCCTATGAAGCGCCGCAGGGCGCGGTCGAGACGCTGCTGGCCGGGATCTGGGCGGAGCTGCTCGGGGTCGAGCGGGTCGGACGCCACGACAACTTCTTCGAACTCGGCGGCCATTCGCTCCTGGCGGTGCAGCTCTTGAGCCGGCTGTCGCGGGCTGTTGGGGTCGAACTGCCGCTGACGAGGCTGTTCGCCAGGCCGGTTCTTTCCGATCTGGCCGAAAGCATCGTCGAGGTGTTGAGCCGCACCGGTCCGCAAGACCTGCCGGCGATTGCGACGGTGTCGCGCGACGAGCCGCTTGCGCTGTCGTTCGCGCAGCAGCGGCTATGGTTTTTGGCGCAGCTGGACGAGGGCAGTACCAACTATCACATTCCGCTGGCCTTGAGACTGCGTGGCGTGCTCGACCGCGTCGCCTGGCAGCGCAGCCTTGACCGTCTGTTTGCCCGTCATGAGGCGCTGCGCGGTGTCTTTGTCGCTCCGGAGGGCAAGCCTTGGTTTGAGGTTCTGCCGCCTGAGGCAGGGCTGCCGGTGCTGGAGCACGATCTGCGGGACAGGCCGGATGCAGAGGCGGCGCTTTTGGATCTGTGCCGTGAAGAGGCGCAGACGCCCTTCGATCTTGCGCGCGGGCCGCTGATCCGCGCGCGTCTGATCCGGCTGGCGGATGAGGAGCACGTCTTCCAGCTGACCCAGCATCACATTGCCTCGGACGGATGGTCGATGGGCGTGCTGGTGCGTGAACTCAGTCAGCTTTACCGGGCGTTCGCAGCTGGACAGGACGATCCTTTGCCGCCGCTGGCGATCCAGTACCCGGATTATGCCGCCTGGCAACGGCAGTGGCTGTCGGGGGAACGGCTACAGAGCCAGGCGCAGTATTGGCGCAACGCCCTGTCAGGCGCCCCGGCCCGGCTTGCGCTGCCGACGGACCGCGTGCGGCCGGCCCAGCAGTCGTTTGCCGGGGCCAGTGTGCCGATCGTCATCGATGCGGATCTGACGCGGGATCTGAAGCGGCTGAGCCGGCAGCATGGCACGACGTTGTTCATGACGGTGCTGGCGGCCTGGGCGGCGGTGCTTTCGCGTCTGTCGGGGCAGGACGACCTTGTGATCGGCGTGCCGAGCGCCAATCGCGGCCGGCGCGAGATCGAAGAGCTGATCGGCTTCTTCGTCAACACGCTGGCGCTTCGGCTGGACCTGTCGGGCGAGCCGAGCGTGTCGGAGCTTCTGGAACGGACGCGGCGCACGGCGCTGGCGGCGCAGGAGCATCAGGACCTGCCGTTCGAGCAGGTCGTCGAGATCGTGCAGCCGCCCCGGCATCTTGATCACACGCCGTTGTTCCAGGTGATGTTGGCCTGGCAGAACAATGCGGTCGAGTCATTGGACCTGCCGGGGCTGATTGTGGAGGCTGCCGGGGAGGGGTATGATCAGGTCAAGTTCGATCTGGAGCTGAGCCTTGGCGAGTCTGGCGAGGAGATCGCCGGAGCGTTTGGTTATGCCACGGCGCTATTCGATGAGGCGACGATCGAGCGGCAGCGTGAATATCTGGTGGTGCTGCTGCGGGCGATGGTTGCCGATGCAGGCCAGCCGGTCGGCCGCATCGACATCCTGCCGGCCGCCGAACGCACCTATCTGCTGGAGGGTCTGAACCGGACGGACGCGGACTATCCGTCGGATCTTTGCATCCACGAGCTGTTCGAGGCGCAGGTGTGCCAGGCGCCGGAGGCGGTGGCGGTGGTCTGCGACGACGAGCGCCTGAGCTATGGCGAGCTCAATGCGCGGGCCAACCGGCTGGCCCATCATCTGATCGCCCTCGGGGTCAAGCCGGATCAGCCGGTGGCGATCTGCCTGGAGCGCAGCCCGGCGATGGTGGTGGGGCTGCTGGCGATCCTGAAGGCGGGCGGCGCCTATCTGCCGCTGGACCCGGCCTACCCCTGCGCGCGGCTGCGGCAGGTCCTCGGCGATGCCTCGCCGCGGCTGCTGCTTTGTGATGCGGCCGGACGCTCCGCGCTCGGCGCCGAGGCGCTGGCCGATGTCACGACGGTCGATCTGGAGACGGCCACCCCGGCCTGGGTCGAGTTGCCCGCCTCGAACCCGGACCCGCGCGCTCTTGGCCTGACCGCATGCCATCTCGCCTATGTCATCTACACTTCAGGCTCTACCGGAGCCCCAAAGGGGGCAAAGAATGAGCATCGGGCTATTATCAATCGCCTGATCTGGATGCAGAAAGCCTACGCTCTCAATGCGACTGATGTCGTCTTGCAGAAGACGCCATTTGGCTTCGACGTCTCGGCCTGGGAATTCTTCTGGACGTTGCTTGAAGGGGCGACCCTGGTGCTGGCGCCTCCGGCTGCACACAAAGACCCCGATGCGCTTGTAAACTTGATAATCAGCCAACGCATCACCACTGCACACTTTGTACCATCCATGCTGGTCAGCTTTATGGACACGAATGGTGTTGATCGCTGCACATCGCTGCAGCGTCTCGTGTGCAGTGGTGAGGCGCTTCCTGCCTCGCTTGCGCAGAAGGTTCGGCGCGTATTGCCTTGGACTGGCCTGCACAATCTATACGGTCCCACGGAAGCTGCTATCGACGTTACAGCCTGGAATTGCCCCGATGATTTTGATGGGTCAGTTGTCCCGATTGGCCGTCCGATTGCCAACACGCGGATCTACCTGCTGGACGCTCATGGTCAGCCGGTGCCGTTCGGGGCGGTGGGCGAGCTTTACATTGGCGGGGCAGGCGTTGCGCGCGGCTACCTGAACCGGCCGGAGCTGACGGCGGAGCGGTTTTTGGCCGATCCGTTCAGCGATGAGACCGGCGCCCGGATCTACAAGAGCGGCGACCTGGCGCGCTATCTGCCGGACGGCAATCTGGAGTTTTTGGGCCGCAACGACGAGCAGGTGAAGATCCGCGGCTTCCGCATCGAGCCGGGCGAGAT